>JBJOKO010000015.1:0-16762 GCA_046046035.1 Bacteroidota bacterium
ATGAAAAAAACTGGGCAATTGGTATTGAGCCAAATGCTAAACGAATTCGCTCGTGAGAAAAGCTTCGGAACTAGCAAATCTGCTGTTTATGCTTTCCACAAAGCGCGTGACTACAGAGATAAGATTCAAGCAGTGGGAGTAAAACTTGACATCGCTGAATTTTACCTTACTGATTATGATAATGCAAAAAGTGCTTTCTTGACTCAACTTTACGATGAGGGTACTACCTTATTGGAAGAAGAAAAATACCAAGAAGCTGAAAGCAAATTTGCTGAAATCAGAACTCTCGATGCAAACTACAAGGACTCAAAAGACCTTGCCGATATAGCTTATCTAGAACCATTGTATAGCAGTGCAAACAAAGCATTCAATGCGCAACACTATAGAGAAGCATACAACAACTATGATCTTGTAATCAAACGTAAAATTGATTACAAAGACGCGAAAGTGCAACTGGATAAATGCATTGAAAAAGGCATCTATACAATCGCATTATTGCCATTCGTTAACTCAACTCAAACAACTGGCTTGGACGCGAAAGTTTCTGCTTACACACTAGAAGCGCTTACTTCGATTCAAGATCCGTTCTTAAGAGTTGTAGACCGCGAACACATGCAAGCTATTTTACAAGAACAAAAACTTCAACTGAGCGGTGTTGTGGATGACGCAACTGCGGTATCTGTTGGCCAACTAGTAGGTGCGCAAGCAATTCTCACTGGAACAGTATTAAGTTATTCTCCAAAAAGTGGATCACTTCGTTCTGTTACACGCGAAGCTTACGAAGCTTATAAAGTAAAAAAATTGAATCAAGAAGACGGGAAGTACTATTATGAAACACGTTACAAACCTGTTTCATATACAGAATACACCAACTCAAATTCTTGTTCTGTTAGCTTTCAATACAAATTGATCAACCTCCAAACAGGTGAGATCATTAAAACCGAAATCCTCGAGAAATCTTTGACAGATGAAGTGGTTTATGGAAAGTATGATGGAAATGTTAGCGAACTCTACCCTTCAAATGGACAAACTGTGAGTTTGAATCAACAAGATCGTCGTTCACTTCAAAACAAAATGAGCTCACGTCAAGAGGCTCGTCCAGTGTCAGAACTTTCGAATGATTTGTTTAATAATATTTCAAAGCAAATGTCTTCGGAAATCGGAGCAGTAGTTCAAAAGCTTGTGCAATAATGAAAATCAGAATCAAACATATTAGCATTCTATTTCTTTTCGCTTTTGGCGTAATGCTCAACTCTTGCGGTGATAAGCAAACCGGTAAAACTGATTCAAAAACAGAAGTTGCACCGAAGCCACAATGGGTAGATCAAAGACCATTCAACAATGCCTATTATATAGGTGTCGGTTCTTGCAGCAAAACTTCTCAGCCTTTGGACTACCAGAACATTGCTAAGAAAAATGCATTGAATGATCTTGCCTCAGAAATCAGTGTAAAAGTTCAAGGTTCAACTTTTTTGAATACACTTGAAGTAAATAAAGCTTTTAGCGAAGAATTTATTTCGAATATTTCTACTACCACCAATGAGCAAATTGAAGATTTTGAAGTAGCAGGAGTTTGGGAAAATGCGACTGAATATTGGGTGTATTACAGACTTAACAAAGCGCAATTTCAAGCAGCGAAGCAACAAAAGAAAAACCTTGCTATGTCGGCTGCCAATGACTACTACGTAAAAGGTCTTGAAGCTGAAGCTCAAGGAAATGTTCCTTCCGCAATCGATTTGTATTTACATGGATTATTCGCTTTGAAAAACTATTGGAATGAAGTCAATGAGTTCAATAGCGAGACGGGCAAAATATTCCTAGATAATAATATATATAGCAGTTTACAGCGAGTAGCGAATGGACTGCAAATCGACCCAGGAACAAACAAGATTGTTCTCGGAGCAGAAAACAGTTACACCTACAACGCGGTAGTAAAAGTGACTTACGACGGAAAACCGGTAAAGGGAATCACAGTAAATCATTCGTATACCAAGGCTAAATACATGAAGCCCAAATCACAGGTTACAGATGCCACTGGTACTATTTCAACATTAATTTCTGATGTAAGCACGACAGATAAAAATCCTGCTTATAACATTCGATTGGATCTAGAAAGTTTGCAACCTGCAGATCTTGATCGCGCCATTACATCTGGCATTATCAAGAATCTGAGAACTGAAGGCAAGCAAGTTCCAATTGAAATTTTGATGCCTACTTTCTTTATTTCATCCGATGAAAAGTCATTAGGCAAACCAGCAAATAGTACAGTGTTGGCTTCAGGAATGCAGACAACCCTTGTCAATCAAGGAATGCGCATTGCTCAAAGTGCAAAAACAGCAAATTACACTATCAACATTACTGGAAATACCATCGATGGTGGAACATCTCAAGGATTTACCGTTTCATACCTTGAAATGAGTGTGATTGTGCTCTCAGCGAGCGGCGAAACCGTATATTCCGAATCTATTAATAACATCAAAGGACTTCAGCTAAACCTTGAATCTGCTAGCCAAGACGCCTACAAAAAAGGGCGTTCTCGCATAGAAGAGCAAATGGTTTCATCAATTCTCGAAGTTATTTTTTAGTTTTGGCACGATTGTAGAAAACAACCTCAACATAGTAACAAAGAAAAAACAACCATTATGAATACTAGAAAATTTACCCTCGTTCTGTTAGTTGCAGCTGCTACCGTAATTGGTGGAGTTGGATGTAAGAAAAACAAAAAGGCTGTCGAAACTCCAAAGCCAACTGGCGAAACATTGATCAACGAATATTGCACTGGCGATCAATTCATGAGTACTAAAGAAGCTTTCCGTGCAACTGCAACAGGAGAAAGCATGGACCGCGAAACAGCTAAGAAAAAAGCTCGTTCAAACGCACAAGCAGAAATGGCTAAAACGATCAATTCTACAATGAAAATCGTTGGTGACAACTACGTTAACTCAACTGAGTTCAACAACAAAGAAGAAGTTACTGAGACTTTCCAAGAGATGGCTCGTACAGTAGTTGATCAAGAATTGCGTGGTTCAATTGAGATCTGTGAAAAATTGACTCAACGTGCAGATGGAACTTATGTAAGTTATGTAGCTCTTGAGCTTTCTGGACAAAAAATCGCTGACGCATACAACAGCGGTCTTTCTCAAAACGAAAAAATCAAAGCTGATTACAACTACGAAAAGTTCAAAGAAACTTTCGAAAAAGAAATGGCTAAATTCAGCGAAGGCAAATAATCCACGCTGATAATAATATCAAAAGCCCCCTCGTCTTCGACGAGGGGGCTTTTTTGTATGTTTGCCGCCAATGAACGTCGTGCGCATCAAGAACTTTTTTCAAAGCCCTCTATTCTGGGTATTATTGGTATGCTGCTCAATTAGCTTTGCTGCAAGCAATCGATATCGCTGGAGAGAAAAAGCCAAAAACGAAGTCATAGCCTCTGATGGGATTGGCTACTTCTCATACTTGCCTGCTGCATTCATCTACGATGACCCGACCTTCTCCTTTTACAAGGAAATCAATAGAAAATACCGCGACAACGATCAGATTGGTCCTTTCATGACCATGGTTGACGATAAGTTGCTCAATAAATACTACTACGGCGAAGCGCTTATGGTGGCTCCATTCTTTGCTGGTGCTCATCTTTATGGAAAGGCGATAGGACTCGACAACGATGGATATGCTCCACATTATCAAATAGCAGTGGGACTTGCAGCTTTGTTCTGGGTTATGTTTGGGTTGTATTACCTCGCCAAATACCTATCTTTCTTTGTTAGTCCTAGAACTGCGGCTCTTGCATCAGGATTAATTTATGGAGCATCAAACCTGTTTTATTACACCGTATTCGAACCCTCGGCTTCCCACCCGTATTCATTTACCCTCGTTGCCTGCTTCATTTATTTTGCACACAAATCCTTTCAAAATAATACCGTCAAATCCTATTTGCTAGTTGCCCTAATACTTTCATTAAGTATTGCGGTTCGCCCTTCAAATGCCATTGTAGTATTGGCATTACCAGCGATTGCGGGCAACTGGAAAACATTCGTGAATTGGTTTTTGGGAGCATTCAAATGGCGCATACTTCCTTTTGCTTTCATTCTTTTGGGTATACTACTCTTTCCTCAAGCCTGGTTCTACAAACAACAAACAGGACATTGGTGGGTGTACGCGTATGGTAAAGAGAAATTCATTTTTTCAGAAAGTCACTTTCTAGAAGTTTTGGCAGGATTCCGTGTTGGTCTAATTGTCTATTCACCCATTATAGCATTTGCTGTTATCGGTCTTATTTTTCTTATTCGAAAAAACAAATTCCAAGGCCTTTGGCTAACTGCATTTGTCACATTCAATATTTGGCTGATATCCTGTTGGTGGATGTGGCATTATGAAGGCACTTTTGGTATGAGACCACTAATAGATCACCTTGCCTGGTGGGGATTACCACTCGCCATTTTAATACAAGCTATTCCCAAATATTTCCGCCAAATCACTCTTTTGATAATGCTTGGCTTGGTTGTCACAAGCAATGTGCTCGCATACGAGCGCTTTCAAGCTATTATTCCATGGAACCACATGAATTATCAGAAATTCAAGTTTCTATTTCTAAATACGAAAAAAGAATACGCCCATGTTTTCACTGATAAGTATTTTCCTGATTTTCCTGAAAATGCAAGGACTGTCTCATTTCTTTCAAAAAACGATGGGAATTCTGAAGCACATGATGGTATTCAGCTTGAAAAGGGAAAAAGAAATCTATTGTTTCAAATTCCGATAGACAGCATTTGCAAAGAAGACGAGTACCTGCACATCTCTACAAATCTGATGTGGAAATTCAATAAACCACATCTCGAAGCTCGCATGATTGTAGAAACTATCTCAGAAGGAAAAGCCCATGACTGGAATAGTACATCGCTTATGATTAGCACTCCTAGAGTTGATGACTGGAATTGGTTTTTCTTTCAATACAATACAACTGACGCCACTCTTCAAGGGGATACACTTCGAATATGGCTGGAAGAAGAAAATGAACGTTGTTCGACTTGGGTGGATGATCTTTCAATAACAATCGCCCCATTCCCAAAGGATATAAAATGAAAAACCCCGGTCGTTACCAGGGTTGTTCACTTGCTTAACCTTAATTAACCTTAACTACTCTTTTACGAGAGAAGTCTTTTTATGCTCGTTGAAAGTGTTAACCAAAACACTTACATTGGTGTCTTTAACGGGGGAGCTTTTCAAAAGGTTTCAAAATTTTCCACAAAAAAAAAGATCCCTGTTCTACTCAGGGATCTTCAATATTTTTATCCTTAACAAAAACCAAAAAGAAACATTCTACATGGTTTGATACGCAAGGACAATTTGAGAAGTTTCAAAAAAAATCACTTTTCTTCATTTTTTTTTTCAACTCATTCATTATCATGCTATTTCAACTAGCGCTTCTTCATCAATTTTCTTTCTGAACACGATTTGGTGATCAAAAACATCCAGAACTACAGGCTCAGATTTATCGAGTTTGCCACTTAAAATATATTTCGACAACTCATTCATCACCTCTTTTTGAATAACCCGTTTCACCGGGCGTGCTCCAAATTGAGGATCGTACCCTTTATCAGAAAGGTAATGAAGCGCATCTGGTGTCACTTTCAGCTCTATCTCAGATTTTTCAAGTCGATCGGAAAGAATTCGCAATTGAAGTCTTACAATTTCCTCAATTTGATCTTTGCGAAGAGGGGTGAACATTATTAGTTCATCGATGCGGTTGAGGAACTCGGGACGGAGGCTTTGTTTCAATAAAAACATCACCTCACCTTTTGTTCTCTCAAACAATTCGTCATCATCTGGATTCTTCGCTTTCTCGTAATTGTCTTGAATAATCTGCGAACCAAGATTGGAAGTCATGATGATAATGGTATTTTTAAAATTCACCACTCGACCTTTAGAGTCTGTCAATCGTCCATCATCTAGCACTTGCAGTAGAATATTGAATACATCCGGATGTGCTTTTTCAATTTCATCCAAAAGAATGACACTATAAGGTTTCCTGCGAACAGCTTCAGTCAATTGACCGCCTTCTTCGTATCCGATATATCCAGGAGGCGCCCCCACCAATCTACTCACCGCATGTCTTTCTTGATATTCTGACATGTCGATTCTAGTCATTGCATTTTCATCATTGAACAAGAATTCAGAAAGAGCTTTCGCTAATTCGGTTTTACCTACACCCGTTGTTCCCAAGAAAATGAAAGAACCAATTGGTTTTCTATCATCCGAAAGTCCTGCTCTGCTTCTTCGCACGGCATCACTAACAGCGGCTATAGCCTCTGCTTGTCCTACAACTCGTTTTCCTAATTCGTCTTCAAGTCGAAGTAGTTTAATTTTTTCACTCTCCACCAATCTTGAAACAGGCACTCCCGTCCAGCGGCTCACAACATCTGCAATCTCTTCTGGATCTACTTCCTCTTTAAGCATTTTAGAATTTGCCTGAAGT
Organism: Bacteroidota bacterium; assembly: GCA_046046035.1. Lineage (GTDB taxonomy): Bacteria > Bacteroidota > Bacteroidia > Flavobacteriales_D > Sanyastnellaceae > JAIXWP01. The sequence continues at coordinate 6,479 of JBJOKO010000015.1, forward strand.
TCGAGAAGTTTCTTCTGCTCTGTCTCCACAATGGCTTCTTGCTCTTTTACCTTTCCATAGCGTATTTCAGCTACAAGGCCATAGTTTCCTTCTCGCTCCGCTTGTTCTGCTTGAAGCTTCAAACTCTCTATTTCCTTCTTCGCATTTTGAATCGCATCCACCACTCCTTTTTCTGCTTGCCACTTTGCGCTAAGGCTATTTCGTTCTTCGTTGCGTTCTGCAATTTCACGATTCAATTCTTCAAGTTTCGAAGTGTTGTTCTCACGTTTAATCGCTTCTCTTTCGATTTCGAGCTGCATGATTTTACGTTCGATTTCATCGAGCTCTTGTGGCTTTGAATTGATTTCCATGCGCAACTTTGAAGCAGCTTCATCAATCAAGTCAATCGCTTTATCTGGCAAGAATCGATCTGTTATATAACGTTGGGAAAGTTCAACTGCTGCAATGATCGCATCATCTTTGATTTGCACCTTATGGTGAGATTCGTAACGCTCTTTTAATCCACGAAGGATACTTATGGCAGCATCACGATCTGGCTCATCAATCATTACTTTTTGGAATCGGCGTTCTAATGCTTTATCCTTTTCAAAATACTTTTGATATTCCGCAAGAGTTGTAGCACCTATTGCGCGCAGTTCTCCACGCGCTAGAGCTGGTTTAAGAATATTCGCTGCATCCATTGCGCCTTCTCCTCCGCCTGCTCCAACAAGTGTGTGAATTTCATCTATGAATAGAATAATTTCTCCTTCACTAGATTGAACTTCATTCACTACTGCTTTCAGCCTTTCTTCAAATTCTCCTTTGTATTTCGCTCCAGCAATAAGGGCCGCCATATCCAATGCATAAATCTGCTTTGTTTTCAAATTTTCGGGAACGTCGCCTTTAATAATTCTATATGCCAAACCTTCTGCAATGGCTGTTTTACCAACCCCTGGTTCACCAATGATGATAGGATTATTTTTAGTTCTTCTTGTGAGAATTTGTGTCACACGACGAATTTCTTCATCTCGACCAATTACTGGATCCAGCTTTCCGGCTTGAGCGAGTTTGTTTAAATTCTTCGCATATTTTTCTAGTGAATTGTAGGTTTCTTCTTGCGTGGAAGAAGTCACCTTCTTTCCCTTTCTAAGTTCTACAATTGCTGCTTTCAATTCTTTCTGAGTGACACCACTATCTCTAAGCATTTGCGATGCTTGATCCTTCCCATCCGCTAGCGCCAATATTAGATGCTCAATACTCACGAATTCATCTTGAAATTCGCGTAGATAATTCTGTGCTTGATTAAGCGTAGTATTCGCATCTGGTGAAAGATGCAATTGTCCGCCCGACACTTTAGGGCGAGAGTCAATAATTCTATCTAGCGCTTGTCCGAGTAGCGCCACATTAACATTTAATTTTTTCAAAAGAAATGGAGCCACGCTTTCATCTACTTCGAGAATGGCTTTTAGTAAATGCGCATTTTCCAATGTCTGTTGACCTTTCGCAAGAGCAATTTGCTGAGCTCTTTCGATAGTCTCTTGAGATTTGATTGTGAACTTTGAAAAATCCATGGGTATAATAATTTGATTCGGCGATGACAATCATCAATCCAACCCTAAATTTCAGAAAAATTGTCCTAGTGACGGTTACTTCTCTGCCAAAACGCCCATTAAATGGCGTCTAATTGGCATAAAGTACAATTGCTTATCCCGCTTTAACTTTGTATATTCGATTTATGAAACTCTTTATTATCGGATATATGGGCTGTGGGAAATCTGCCGTGGGAACGGTTGTTTCCACTAAGACTGGTCTGCCTTTTATCGACTTAGACGATAGAATCGAGAACGAGATAGGTCAATCTATCGCAGGGATTTTCAAATCGAGAGGCGAATCATTCTTTAGAACTTTAGAACAAGATACACTGGATGAAGTAAACAGTTCGAGAGAAGAATTTGTGCTGTCCACAGGAGGAGGCACGCCTTGTTTTGGTGATGGAATGCGTAAAATGAAAATGGCGGGCAAAGTGGTCTATTTAAAGTCGTCTATAGACAATCTACTTCTGCGACTGGAGCCGAGCATTGAAAAGAGACCAATACTTGCATCAAAACCAGTTGAGGAAAGACGCCAGTTTATTACCGAACATCTTGCTCAAAGAGAAAAATTCTACGCACAAGCCGATATCATTGTGGAAGTAGACGGAAAAACTGTTGCGGAAATTGCAGACGAAATAATCGCTCAGGCTTCTAGGTGAACGCTCTCCTTTTTAGAAGTAAAATCTACAGTCACGTGTTCCTTCAAATTTGTTGAAAGGGTTAATCCCACAAAGTTTGCGCGCATCGGAAATCTGCGATGAAAACGATCAATAAGCGTCGCAATAGAAAGTCTCTTAACTTCTGATTCGAGCAAGTAGCGTGACGCATACATCAATGTTCTCCCAGAATTAAGGACATCATCAACTAGTACGACTTGTTTGCCTTTTAAATCTCTAAGATTTCCAGTAAAGATGATATCTCCGTGAAGGGGATCATCCTTATCGATTGACAGCTCGAGATTAGAAACATTCAATGTTGAAATTGAAACTAGAATATCATAAAGTCGGGTAGCTAACTCGCTGCCATTTCCTTTTACTCCAACAAGAATTAAATCTTTGGAAGTGTAATGATGCTCATAAATCTCGTGAGCCATTCTGGTGATCTTTTGATTCACCTGAGTGGTATTCAATATCAATGTTCTTTCTTTCGGCATATTGATCTTTTTCGAGGTATAAAGTTAACTCAATTCTTTTCAAATAGAGCAACAGATTCGATGTGTGAAGTATGTGGGAATTGATCGACAAGTGAAATCTTCTTGAGCACGTAGCCACTTTCAGCTAAAACCTCAGTATCTCTAGCTTGAGTAGAAGGGTTGCAGCTCACGTAGACAATTCTTTTTGCTTCCAAATTCATCACCTTTCTTAATGTTTTCGGTGCAATACCACCACGAGGTGGGTCTAGCACTAAGGTGTGAATCTTCCCTGTGTATTCTGGAAACTCCAATAGGAATTTTCCCACATCGGCTGCAAAGAACTCCACATTAGAAACCTTGTTTCTTAGAGCATTCTCTCTTGCATCCACAATTGCAGATTCAACGATATCTACACCAATAACTTTTCTGCTGCTTTGCTGAGCCAACAACTGAGCAATAGTTCCGGTTCCGCAGAAAAGGTCCATGGTCAATTGACCATCATCTTCTGCAGCGACATCAGCATACTCGAGAACTTTATTGTAAAGTCTTTCTGCACTTTTTGGATTCGTTTGAAAGAAGCTTTGCATGCTAATTTCAAAAGAAAGTCCATTAATCTGCTCGACGATTTTTGGAACACCAAATAACAACTCTGTAGATCCATTCAGAGGGTCAACACGGTCACCTTCGTCGTTATTAATGGTATGAATTACCCCTGCGATTCGATCACCGAGTAATTCCTTTACTTTATCACAAAATGCATTTTTATCAAACCGATCAATCATTCGGTCGGTAGTAACAAGATTCATCAAAAGTCTATTTTCCAAGAAACTTTTTCTTACTACTAAAAACCTGAAAAAACCGGTTCTCTTTGGTGGCAACCAAGCTGGAAGGCCTGTTTCAATGCACCAATTTCGAAGAATATGAAGTTTGGATTCAAATTCTTCATCAAACATTCCGGAGTCTTTATTCAAATTTTCAACGCACCACCATGTGCCGCGATGTTTGAATCCAAGCCCGAAATCATCCACTTCTTCTTTCAATATTTCGTCGAAACGAATGACAGAAAAAGAGTATTCCATTTTATTTCTGTAATGCCAAACTTCAGGTGAATTGATAAATTCATCCAAAAGATCATCGGCATTTTCAATTTTTCCGATTCTTTTAAAAAGCTCTAAAGTAGTTCGCTTTTTCGACTCGGTTTGAAACTCGATAGGCCAAGTTGCATAAGGTGCACCTGGGATCGCTTGATACGGGATTTGTACTTCATCCGGAGAAAGTGTAATTACCTCCAATAGTTTGCACTCTGCGTGACGCTTTGCGCCTTTCACCACTTGGGCTTTCACCAATTGTCCAGGAATTGTATTTTGAACAAATACAGTAAATTCTCCTTCAGGAGTTGGTATTTTACCAATACCCACACCGCCAAATCCGAGATCCTTGATCGTGATTTGGATAACCTGATTCTTCTTTAAAAAACGTTCCACCATATCGGCAAATGTACGGTAGCAATTTGAGGATGGAATAATTCAAATACCTTTGATTCGATGGAAAAAGGAAAAATAATTGCGTTACTAGGCGGACCTGCCGTTTTTTTACTCCTCACTTTAGTTCAGCCATTTGGACTAGAACCCGCAGCTGCCAAGACTTTGGGCGTTATTTCATGGATGCTTGTTTGGTGGATTACCGAATGCTTGCCTATGGGAGCTACATCGCTGCTGCCCATTGCTTTATTTCCATTACTCGGGGTTATGAGTATCGAGAAAACCTGTGTTTCCTTTGGAAATAAGTATGTTTTCCTATTTATGGGCGGCTTTATCATCGCCTTAGCTATGGAAAAATGGAATCTTCATCGACGACTTGCCCTTTCTATTGTGAAGCTGACAGGTGTCGGCGCTGACCGCATTATTCTAGGTTTTTTCGCGGCATCCTTCATTATTTCAATGTGGATTAGCAATACAGCAACCGCATTAATGATGTTCCCCATTGCGGCTTCTGTGGTGAATTTGCTTTTGCATGAAGACAAAAAACTCCACGGAAAAAAAGAGAAAAACTTTGCTTTGACTTTAATGTTGGCGATTGCATACGGTTCAAGTATCGGCGGCATTGCCACACTTGTGGGAAGCCCTCCAAACGCGGCAATGGCAGGCATACTTAGCAATGACACTTTTCACTCCAATGTGAGCTTCTTTGATTGGTTTGCCATTGGTTTTCCTTTTTCCGTTGCCCTATTTATTCTTTCCTATTTGCTCTTGGTAAAAGTCATTTTCCCTAATCGATTGGGGAAATTCGAACTAGGAAATCAAATCATTACAAGCGAACTTGAGAAGCTAGGCAAATGGAAGCCTCAAGAGAAGGCTATTTTCGTGGTCTTTATAACAACTGCCATCATGTGGATTATTCAAGATCCTTTGGCGCAATGGCTTAAGCCAATGGGAATAGAATTAACGGACGTTGGTATTGCAATTATTGCTGGACTCTCACTTTTCCTAATTCCTACAGCTAAAAATTCCAGCGAGAGACTTTTAGAATGGAAAGACACTGAAAAACTTCCATGGGGCGTGCTGCTCATGTTTGGAGGAGGTATGGCTCTGGCCGAAGGTTTCAAGACAAGCGGACTGATAGATAAAATTTCTACTTGGATTGGGGTAGTAGATCAAAGCAATCTATTTCTCTTCGTATCCATGCTTTGCCTTATTGGATTGATCCTAACAGCGCTCATGAGTAATCTAGCAATGGTGAACATTTTCGTTCCTATCGTTGCTATGCTCGCCGTCAATGCGAATATAAATCCTGCATTCTTTGCCATCCCGGTGACCATTGCAGCCAGTTGCGATTTTATGTTCCCAATGTCCACTCCGCCTAATGCAATTGCATACAGTAGTGGTTACATCAAAGCCGCTGATATGTTTAAAGCAGGATTGGTATTGAATATACTTTCTTTGATTCTACTTATGGCAGCAATTGCACTTACCGTGTAAGCGTCATTCCAGAAGTATTCATCGGATTGTTGGATTCAATAAATAGAATTTTAAATTCCGTTCTTCTATTTTCTTCGTGTTCCATTTCTGTGCATTCTTCGCCGTTGCCACAACGATTCAGCAATCTCGATTCTCCATATCCTTTTGCGACTAATCTTGAAGAATCAATTCCTAAAGAAATCAAATAATCCACGGCGCTGTTAGCTCTATTTCGCGACAAGGCGTAATTGTACAAATCATCACCACGAGCGTCTGTATGTGAACTAAGCTCTATTCTCATGGAAGGATAAACACGCATCAAATCAGCAAGTTTATTTAACTCCAAAGCCGCATCATCTCTAATCTCCCACTTATCATAATCGTAATAAATATTGTGAAGAACAATAACGTCATCCAAGCAATACACGGGGATATCCACAATCATCTCTGAAGATTCATTCTGAAAAAATGTATTGAACTGCTTTTTGACATCTCCACAATTTACTTTTAAAGTAGTCAGTTCGTAGTCTATTTCTCTTTTCAAATTATTTGCTTGGTAAAATCCATTTTCATCAGTTTTTAGTGAAACGGATTCGCCTGATTGCAAATTGACCAAAAGCAAAGATTGACCAATCAGAGGGCTGTTATCATCGCGATTAAATACCCTTCCTTTTAAAGTAATCATGCCGTTCTTCAAGGCATCGAGATTTGCTGCAGTAGGAATTAATGTATCCACCGCTAAGTCAATTTCAGCAGGCTTTAGCACTTCAATTTTTGAGAAATAAAAGACATCATCATTAGGACCTTGCCCTCCTCTATTGCTTGAAAAATAACCGTAGTCATTATTCAAACTCCAAGAAATTGAAAAATCATCCTCCTTTGAATTTATTGGTGCTCCAAGATTCTGCGGCTCATTCAAATCTCCGAAGCTATTAAGTGTAGCTTTAAACAAATCAAGCCCACCAAAACCTTTCAAACCATTCGATGCAAAAAACAATTCTCCTTGAAAATTTGTAGTTGGAAAAACTTCGTTGCCATTGGTGTTGAATTGCGGACCAAGATTTATCGGTTGCGACCAACTTTCACCATTATAAGTACACTTCCAAAGATCCATTCCTCCGCGTCCTCCCGGCATATCACTACTAAAGTACATGGTGTTTTCATCAGGACTAATCGCAGGATGTGCGCATGAATATGCATCGCTGTTCCAATTAAAAGAATCATCAAACTGCCATTTGCCATTCTCCCAAACAGAGCGATAAATTTTAAGTCGTTGCGTTTTTTTCTTCTCTCCTTCTTTCTTTGGATCCAAACTATTGCTTGTCCAATACATTACAGTAAAATCTTTGTTGAAACAAACTGGTCCATCGTTGCGGACTTGCTGAATTTCGCTAAACATAGCATGGGGAGTATTGAAGACTGCTTCCTTTCCATTTGCTTCATACAAACGAAAATAATTCTGTCCTGTCCAAGCATCATTCTTCTCCATTAATGTAAGCTGCACCCTGTTGCTTACGAAAACAATTCCGTCATTATAAATTACAGGAGCGAAATCGGATCCTTCAGAACAAACGGTCGTTTTTAAAACTTTATATTGAGGTTCTTCATTTTTACTTTTCTCTGCATCGCTTAATCCATTAATCATGTTCTTCCAACGTATGTCCTTGGGAGCATACTCTGAAAATTTTTGAAGCACTTTTTTTGCTTCTTTCAAATTTCCGTTCTCAATTAAAATTTGTGCGTAATAAAAATACTGATCCGCATTGGCCAGTCCTGTATTATAGATCCAACGATACGTTTCTTCTGCTTTTTTCAACTCATTATTCAAACGATAGCAGTTCGCCAACATATCGTACGATTTAAAGTCACGAGGATTGGCCTTAACTACTCTCTCAAGTTTAGCGGCCGCGCGGGAATAAGCCATGCTATTGTATTCCTTTTCACCAGGAGAATTCTGTGAAAAGGAAGTATAAACTTGACTTACAAAAAGCAGAACTATAAGTAATTGCTTATTCATTTTTAAAAATATCTTGGTGACACAAGTCGGTCATTCTTTAATCCTATATCAATACCCAATGCAATTTCATTGGTTCCATTTGAATACCCTTGAAGTTTAGATGTAGTAAAATCATGTGCGTATCCAATCCTGAACTGCGGTCCGAATTGTATACCACATAAGAATACCATTGCATCTCTAGTTCGAATTCCCATACCTGCCCAAAAACGATCTTTTACAAAACCGTTGATATTCAAATCAAGTTGAACAGGTGATCCATTTGCAATTTTGACAAAAGCATTTGTGCGAAGCACGAAAGCAGACGATACTTTTCTCGCTTTACCCGCCATAATGTAATAATGCCATTTATTCATTTGCATTTTAGTAGAAATCAATGGAGAGCCTGACTTTACGCTTATTTGATTGTAAAGCATTCTCGGAACAGAAGCTCCGATGTAATATTTCTGTGTGGAATAATAAAAACCAAAGCCTACATTTTTTGCATGCATTCTTCCACTGTTCATCAAGAAAATTTCGTCTTGTGGTAAATTCAAATCCAACAAATTTTCACTCAAACTCACAAACGAAAACTGCATACCAAATGATAAACTTCTTTCTTTCATTGCAATTCGGTATGCCCCATTCAAATTGAAAGAAGTTCTTCTACTCACACCTATTGTTTCATTAAGATATGACAGGCCCAACCCTCCTTTTTTATTGTAAATAGGACTATGCACACTTACCATTGAAGTATTAGGTGCGCCGCTAATTCCCGACCATTGATCTCTGTTTAAAACAACTCCTGAAATGGTTTCTCTCGACCCTGCGTAGGCGGGATTAATATTCAATTCATTGAAAGAATATTGAGATAACATGGTTTCAAACTGTGCCATTGAATCATGTTGAATCAACAACATCGAAACAAACAGAACTACTATTTTGATGACGTTATTCATGTCTATTTCTTATTCGTATTTAACAATAATATATCCATTGCGAACAGGGCTTCCGTCTCCTTTGTCGAACAAGTAGAAATATGTTCCTTCAAGAACTTTCTCCCCGGTCAAGACACTTGTGGATTTGGTTGTGCCATCCCAAGGGTCCTCATTTTTGTAGCTGTATTTTTCATAAACAATATTCCCCCATCTATTAAATATGGTAATGTTGTTATATGGAAAGAGTTCCACATTTGTAATTATCAAAACATCGCCGACACCATCTCCATTTGGTGAAATACCCGCAGGAATTTCGGCATCTAAAACAGGAATTGGACAATTGGCTTCTGGAACGGCCGTCGGATCAGGATCGCAAGGATTCAATGGATCGCTGACCAATTCGGCTATTGGGAATGTATTTGGATTATCGAAAGCCAAAACTTCTTCACCATCAAACAAACCATCACCATCTGTATCTGCAAGCAGCGGATCAGTTCCTATCTCTAATTCTGTTGAATTTACTAAACCATCTTGGTCGCAATCGCTATAGTCCAACGCCAGAGGATTCGGGTCACACGGATCGAGTGGATTCGTCAAAGTGCTTACTTCTTGACCATCGTTAATTCCATCATTATCCGAATCTGGATCTAGTGGATTTGTTTGATTGTCTTGTTCCGCTGCATTATCCAATCCATCTTCATCGCAGTCGTTGGTGCTCAATGCCAATGGATCTGGATCACACGGATTTAAAGGGTCAGAAATTTGTTCTACTTCTTGACCATCCAAGTCTCCATCATTATCCGAATCTGGGTCAAGCGGATCAGTTGAAATCTCAAGTTCTTGTTCATTTGAAAGACCATCATTATCACAATCATTCGTTGCCAAAGCGAGTGGATCAGGATCACATGAATTTAGAGGATCTGTTGAATTCGCAACTTCATTTCCATCAGAAAATCCATCACCATCAGAATCCGGATTAAGTGGGTCTGTCCCAGCTTCAAACTCCTGCGAATTCACGAGTCCATCATTATCACAATCATTGGTAGACAGTGCAAGTGGGTCGGGATCACATGGATCCAGAGGGTCGCTGTTTTGCTGATCTTCATCAACATCATTTAAACCATCATTATCTGTATCAATGGTGAGGTCGACGATATCGATAACTAAAAATGCGTTATCACAAACTACTTCTTCATCGCATATTTCATACTCCAAAATTTCTTCTCCTAGGAATGTGCCATCGGGAACATAGACAAAACTGCCGTCTGTATTCCATTCTATTGTTCCATGAATCGGAGAACTGAGCAATGTAAACACAAGAACTTCACTATCAATGTCTGTATCATTGACAGCTACAATGCTATTGCCAACGCTATTCCAATCAACAATCAAAGAATCGTTTACAGCGATGGGAGCGTCATTTATAGGATTGACATTAATTACAATCTCGCCTTGCGAGCAATAAGGAGTAGGCGCCGTCAAGTCACAACCTTGATACACGAACGAAAACACGCCATTGAATTCAGTCAATGGACTATATGAAAAAGTACCATCATTATTAAAATCAAACGAGCCACTTCCATTTGTTGAGACAACCGAATAACCATTCGGGTTAATATTATTATTTACGTCAGTATCGCCCTGAGCCATACCAAAAGCCGGATCAATTATTATTAGTTGTTCATCCTCATTC
>JBJOKO010000016.1:0-16105 GCA_046046035.1 Bacteroidota bacterium
TTCGCCTGACTCAAAAGTATACGGCGGCTCACTTATAAGCTCATATCTTATGCTGTAATATCCTCTTTTTATCTTAGTCATTCTTCCATAAATGACCGGAAAGTTGTGTTCTTTAGCAAATTTCTCGGTCCCGAAAAGAGCTCCTGTCTCAATTCCCATGAACTTAATCCAAACACATTTCTTTGGATCACTAGGCGATTGATCAAAGGCGAGAACTACACCTTTCAGTTCATCCTTATTATTCTTAAGGTATTCATTGATATCTACAGTGCGAATCAACTTCATTCCGAATTTGCCGCGGCTTTCGATCATTTTCTTGTCAAAATAGGCGTTGCTCAGTTTCTTATAGATTCCTAATAAGGTTGTTTTAAGCACTTGGGGGCCTGAAATTGCCCACAATTCCCAATTAGTGTAGTGACCACCTGAAACGATAACGGATTGCCCCTTGGCTGCGTAATCGTTTATAACCTCAGGGTTGATTGTCACAAAACGTTTGCGCGCTTCAGAATCGGAAATGGAGAAGTTTTTTACACTTTCTAATACCAAATCACAGAAATGACGATAGAATTTGCGGCAAATAACCTTGAGCTCAGCTTCGGATTTCTCTGGAAATGCTTTAGCCAAGTTGGCCATAACCACCTTGTTTCTATATGGAATGATGTAATACAAGACCACAAAGAAGAAGTCGGAAAGCCCATACAACAAAGGATAGGGCAATAGACTGATTGGTTTTAGAACCAAATAATAGAGTAGGGCGCTTCCAAACATTTGGCAAATGTAATCCTAGACTTCGATACTCAGCTGCAAACCATCATAAGCGAGAAATACATTTGGAGGAAGTTCTGCCTGAACCTCTTCATGCAAGCCAAGCTGGTGGCTGATATGCGTGAAATAGGTTACCTCTGGTTGAAGTTCTTCTACAAGTTCAAGCGCTTCTTCAAGTGTAAAATGAGAGGGGTGCTTCTCGCGGCGTAGCGCATTGAGCACGAGAGTTTTCGTTCCTTTTATTTTCTCTTTTTCTTCAGTAGAAATATAGTTGGCATCCGTGATATAGGTGAAATCACCAATTCGGAATCCGAATACATCCATTTTCAGATGAAGTACTTTAATTGGAATGAATGGAATTCCATGAATTTCGAATGGACTATTTTCTATTCTATTGAGCGCTATTTCTGGAATTCCGGGGTATTTATAATCACTAAAAGCGTATGAGAACTCTCTTTTTAGGGCAAATTCTACAGCCTCTGTGCAGAATACCTGCATTTTTTCATTTTGAAAATAATTGAACGCTCGGATATCATCGAGACCAGCAATGTGGTCTTTGTGCTCATGAGTAAAAAGGACAGCATGCAATGACTTCACTTTTTCGCGCAGCAGTTGCTGTCTGAAGTCTGGACCGCTATCTATGACTATGTTTCTCGATTCTGAAGAAACCATTATTGAAGTTCGTAATCTATTGTCGCGTGGGTCATTTGAAGTACAAATGGCACAGTCGCAAGCGATAACGGGCACCCCTTGAGATGTTCCTGTTCCGAGAAATGTGATGGTATGCTTCATAGAAATAGCGGTGTGAAATTACTCAATCTATACCTTTGCACCAATGAAGAAATTGCAACATCCTCGTCAAGTACCCTATATGGTGTATGCCGACGCCGAAGGAAACATCTTTGAAGACACCGATTATCTAGCTGTAGGGCGCTCTGGATATAATGTTTATCCATTGGAGCCAGAAGATTTCGTAGAGCTGCCTTTTGGTAGTGATATGTTCACATTGCCAGGTCGCAGACCATATGGAATGAATGTGGAAACAGGAGAGTTCGAAATTCTTGAAGATGTTCAAGCTGTTGCTGCATTGATTTCACCTGCCCACACCCAGACTTTTTTGGCAGCATTCGGAACTGAGGAAGAGGACGCACCAACATTACCTTTGTATGCATACACTGTAATTGGTTGGTTGGACGATAAGTTTTATGCTACATGTGTTCGAATAGATCCAGACGATCGTCAAGACTTGGAGCATTTTGATCAGGAGTATATTGTTCAGAAGACCATGGAGCGCATGGCTCAGTTTCCTGAGAATCGATTGATTCAACATTTAGGAGGAAATTGCAGTATGAGATATTGCTGTCCAGCTGCGAGGAATTTCTTCCTTGATAGATGGGAGTGTCCAATACCTGTTTCTCCTGCATGCAATAGTAATTGTATCGGTTGTATCAGTTTCCAACCAGAAGAACATGAGATCACTTCATCCCAAGATCGTTTGACATTTATACCAACTGTTGATGAGATCGTAGAGTTTACAGTTCCTCACTTGGAAAAGGCTCCACGAGCAATTGTGAGTTTTGGTCAAGGATGCGAAGGAGAACCTTTGTTGGTATGGCAAACCATTCGTGATGCAATCAAAAAGATTCGTACAAAAACAAATCGTGGAATTATCAATATCAATACAAACGGAAGTAAGCCTGCAGCTGTGGAGGAATTGTGTAAAGCAGGATTGAACAGTATTCGTGTGAGCACAAACAGTGCGCGCAAGAATATTTACGAGTCATATTATTTGCCTAATAATTACAAGTTTGAAGATATCCGCGAATCTGCAAAGATTGTTAGAAGCTATGGTGGATGGGCGAGTTTGAATTACTTCACTTTCCCTGGAATGACAGATCAAGTCGCGGAGTACGAAGCTCTTCGCGACTTTATTAAATATGCCGATTTGACAATGATTCAATGGCGCAATTTCAATATTGATCCAGATTGGTATTTGGCGAAAATGAATATTACGGAATTACCAGAAGGCATGGGAGTGAAGAATATGATGGATAAAATCCGAGCAGAATTCCCACATCTAGCTTTCGGTTATTTCAACCCACCAAAAGAAGTGCAAGACGATTTCTTTGTAAGAAGAGAAAGAGCTACTGACTACTAGATACTGGTTACTGGTTACAGAATATAAGCAGGCATCGTACCTACTACTTACTACCTACTACTTACAACTAGAATGAAATTTGCTCTAAAGACATTGTTAATCCGCATTGCTAAGTTTTTTCTGTGGACAATCTTGGCTTTGATTCTATACGTTGGTTTTGCATTTTTGATGAATGAGTTTGAGGTGGATGGTAATCCGGATGCTAACGGACAGATTGCTGTTTGGGCATCTTCCAATGGATCACACACAGACATTATTGTTCCAACTGTATCGAGTCAATTGGATTGGCGAAATTTTGTTACTCCTCTTGATAGCAGAGCAGCAGACTCAAGCCTAGCTTATATCTCATTTGGATGGGGCGATAAAGAGTTCTTTTTGAATACTCCAACATGGGGAGATTTAACAGCTTCAACTGCTTTCAATGCCGCTCTAGGTTTGGGTGACGGAGCTGTGCATGTTACCTATACGAGCAATCCAGAATACAATCAGTCGTGGAGAAAGATGATGTTGAATGAAAAGCAATATGCAGAATTGATTCAATTCCTTCAGCAAAGCTTTTTGATGAAAGATGGAAAAGTAGTTGTTATACCCACAGAGGCGCGTTATGGCAACAACGATGCATTCTACGAATCGACTAAATCATATAGCTTGTTCTACACATGCAACACCTGGACTCATGAAGGGCTAGAAGCCGCAGAACAACCACACTGCCCCTGGACTGTCCTCGCTTTCTAGTGACCGACTGCTGGTTACTGGTTACTGATTACTGGTTACTGACTACTAACTACTAACTACTAACTACTAGTATTCAGTAACTAGTAACCAGTAACTAGTATCTAGTAACCAGTATCTAGTCCCCTGTCACCAGTACCTCATCAATGAAGAGCCAGCTTGGTTCGCCTACGGCGTCGTGCCAGGTGGGGCAGGGGCCGATGCTTTTTGCTGTTACTCTTATGTATCTCGCTGAGATTTTGTTAGAGTTTTTTGTTGTGTAATTGACGGGGAATTCTCCTTTTGTTTCTGGTGCTACGGTAGTAACAACCTTCTCAATCAATGTCCAATTTTGACCATCATTGCTTATTTCAAAATTCACGTACTCTGGTCGGAATATCCATGCGTTGGCATAGTGGAAGAAATGAGTTTCAATTGAACCGAATGTTTGTTCGGTTTTAAGGTCAAGTATTATTTCAAAATCTTTTCCTTGTTGTGCTTGCCAATGACCATCTCTAAAGTTCGAACTTCCTATCACACCATCTGTAACGGCCATTTCACCTCCGCCGGTGTAGTAAGGACTTGGTGTGTAGTTGAGTTGTGGTTTGATTCCAATTGCTTTGTGTGGATTGAGTTTTTTCTCAAATAATGTTGGGTATTCTTGACCGGTTGGACTAATCGCTTTTACTTTAACAACAGTGGGTTCAGTGATTGAAATTGGTCCTGTATATGGCTTGTAGGCAATTTTTTCTCCTGTTGAATATTGCATTTTCATATCCGAAGGAGAGGGAGAAATGCTCAAAGTCATCTTTCCTTTTTCATCAATTATTGGCGTGAATTGTACTGGCACTTTTGCAAATCCATATTTCACTCCCATGGCATCCCAGATAGGGTAGTGCTTTTTCAATCGAGATTCAAATTCGATGAATTGTCTATTCTCGTTGTAACTCCACAAAACTTCTGCAAGTGCCGGCATTCGCGGGAATATGCGTTGATCTACTGCCTCTTGAGGAGCTCTTTCAGTCCACATATTGCATTCTGCTCCTTTGATAAACTCTTTTCCATTCGACTTCAACTCTTCTGGAATAGGGTTAAAAGAATATACTTTTTCGAGGTCAATATTTTCGAGACCATAATCAAAGTAGCAATGTGAAGTAGGGGACATCACAACTCCATGTTTGGATTTTGCTGCAGCGATGCCGCCTTCCATGCCTCTCCACGATTGAATCATAGCTCCTTCAGGAATACCACCTTCAAGAATCTCATCCCACCCGATGATCATCTTGTTTTTTGTCTCAAGATATTTTGCAACTCGCTCTATAAAATATGTTTGGAGTTCCGCTTCATTCTTTAGGTGCTCATCGTGTATTCTCTTTTGGCACTTGTCACAATGTTCCCAGCGATATTTTGGAGCTTCATCACCACCAATGTGAATGTATGGACCAGGGAAAAGTTCACAAACTTCATCCATGATATCTTCCATAAACTCGAAAGTCTGTTCACTTCCTGCGCAATAGATATCCTTGAAAACGCCCCATTCATTTTCTACAGGAATGGTGTCTCCTGTGCAACTCAACCACGGATAGGCCGCGATTGCAGCGACGCTATGACCTGGAAGTTCTATTTCAGGAATAATAGTAATGTGTCTTTCAGAGGCGTATTTTACAATGTCTTTGATTTGATCTTTGGTGTAATAACCTCCGTAGATTGTTCCATCATCTTCTGTTCTATAGCCGCCAACAGTTGTGAGCAAAGGATATTTATCAATTTGAATTCTCCAACCTTGGTCTTCGGTAAGATGCCAATGCAGAACATTCATTTTATAGTAAGAAAGCAAATCGATATAGCGCTTCACGAAGTCTGGTGTCATAAAATGACGACAACAATCGAGTAGCATTCCGCGATGGACAAAAGCAGGTTTGTCTTTGATTTGAACGCAAGGCAGAGAATGTGGGAGTCTTAGTTTTTGTTGCTCAGCGCTAGCCGGGAACATTTGTCTCAAACTCTGTGTGGCATAGAAAATTCCAGAAGCATTTTCTGCAGTGATATTGATGCCTCTTTCCTCAATCATGATAGTGTAACCTTCATGACTTTGCGTCTCAGCGAGCTGAGCATAACGAGGATTTAAGTAGGGCATGTCCTTCATATCAGGACGGACCGTCTCAGTACTCTTTGATTTAAAAAGTATATATGGTCCGGAATATTTCCAGTCCTCTATTTTTTTTACAATGAATGATTCTCCACAGGACTTGTTGAGCCAAAGAACGAAAAGATTGACTTCTGCCAAACATTCCGGCGAGGCTACAATTTCGACTTTATTGTTCAATTCAAAAACCCCAGGACGAAGGGTCATCTCTTGCGGTTGCGGAACAATAGTGAATGGAGTGTTCTGCGCTGTTGTTTTACTAGTGAATACTAATAGAGCGAAAAAACACAGAAGAAAAATCTTATTTGTCGAAAACATCTTTCAATGGATTTGTTTCCTGAAGAGGAATAAAGTTTTTGAATGCTCCTAGAAAGCGATAATTACCCGTAGGCAATTCCAAAGTGTAAATGCTGCAAATTCCGTAGTTATCGCGAACAGTTAATTTGCTTGCCATGCTGCTTGCGAAACTTTTACTTTCCTCTGCTGCCATAGCTAATAGCGGATTGTCGAGGTGTTCATCGAATTCTTCTTGCATGCGTGTCTCGACTTCTTTTTGAAAATCCTCCTTACTTGGATTAGTAAAGAAAGCGATTACAATTAATGCCAAGAACATTATTGAGGCAAGTCGAAAAATGAATCGAATCATATTATTGTTGTATTAATTCAAAAGTGTGCACAGCAGCAAGGCCCGCTGTTTCTGTTCTCAAGCGCGAGTCACCCAAACTTACGCCAATAAATTGGGATTGCATGGCTTGTGCAATTTCTTTGGAGGAGAAGTCGCCTTCAGGTCCGATGCATATCAATGCGCTTTTATCTTTTATCAAAGTGTTTTTAAGTAGTTTCTTTTCAAGTGTATCATCACAATGCGCAATGCATTTTATTTCGGCTTTGGAACTTTCAATGACTTCGCCAAACGTGATTAGTTCTGTTATTTCTGGAAGGTATGCTTTTCTACTTTGCTTGAGTGCGGCAATTGCGACGCGATAGAGTCGTTCTGTTTTGATTATTGGTCTTTCAGAATGATCACATCGAATAAGATAAATTTTTTCAATTCCAAGTTCGACTGCTTTTTCAACGAACCATTCTAGTCGATCATTGTTCTTGGTAGGTGCAATGGCTATTTCGAGAAACGAAGTTCTCGGTTCGTGAAAAGTGCTACTCAAAATATTCAGATGTGTTTCTTTTTTCAAAACAACTGCTTCACACAGGAATGTTGTGCCTGAACCATTTGAAACGAGTATTTGGGTGCCATTTTCGAGACGAAGAGCTCTCATGTGGCGTTGTTCTTCATCGTTAGGAATAATGGTGTTATCCTGCGGATTTTCGGGATGAAATAGCATTTGCATGGTGCAAATAAAGAAAAGAAAAGTATGTGTTGGTTTTTATAAGGATAAAATACCGAAATGACTTTGATTTTCATTGGGTTTAGTTCAAGAAACTGCGTAAATTAGCAAGGAATATTTAACGAATATGTCGATAGTATCACAAGACAGCTGTATTATATCGTCCGAGGGAACGATGATTTATTTAGGAGATGGAATGAGGCGATATTTAGCTCAGTCTAGATTGGGGATTCATTATTCTGAAGGTTTTTGTGCAGCAATGTCATCCATGGTAAATCAAATTATCACTTCTCTTGAAGGTGGTATGGATGGTGATTGCGTAAGTCGTGAGGAGTTTGTCAATTTTCCCGATGCAACAAGAAAAATTAGAATCTCAGGCTACAATTGTATAGATGAAGATGTTCGTCAAATTAGTTTGGTGATTAACAACACGAGAGAGGAGGAGTTGATTGATATGCGTTCAGCATTGTCGTTGCCTTCGAATGATCACCTCGTCGATGATATCGCGAATCTACAAGACAAGGTCAGACAATTGGAGTTTAATGAGGCTAATTTGAAGGCGATTCTAAACAACAATATGCAACTGATGCTTTTGTTGGATTTGGATAAGAATGTCCTTTCATTTAATGAAACGGCGAATAAAGTAAGTAAGGTCTTTTGTCGGAAGGAAATGGTA
This sequence comes from Bacteroidota bacterium, assembly GCA_046046035.1. Classification (GTDB taxonomy): domain Bacteria; phylum Bacteroidota; class Bacteroidia; order Flavobacteriales_D; family Sanyastnellaceae; genus JAIXWP01. Next base: position 7,800 of record JBJOKO010000016.1, read on the forward strand.
AAAGGCATGAAAATGTCTGAATTTATTCCACAGAATATTTGGTCGAAATTTGAGTATTATTTTGAACAGGCATCATTAGGTTTTGCGCAGTACCCAGGGTCTCAGAAAGCCCTTGATAGCCGCGGGACAGAATATTTCTTTTATATAAATTATCTACCTGTTTTTTCGAAAGATCATCGTGTTCAAAGTGTAGTAGTAACGATGTTAGATATCACCGAAAAGGTGCAAAGTGAACGTCGATTAATCAGCAATACTGCTACTTTTAATGCTGTTGTAAAAGAGAGTATAATATCCCTTTTTGTATGTGACTGGGATTTGAGAATATTGGAGCACAATGAAGCTTCGCACAAGCTTTTTCTTATGACCATTAATCCAAAAACGACCTTTATGTTTTCGGATTTGGTTTATGATGAGTCTATTCTCCAAAGGATGAGAAATGAGCTTATCAGTGTCGGCAGATTTGCGGGAGAAATGACAGCATATCGCATGAACGGTGAAGAGTTTCCTATTGAAGTTTCTGCAGTGGTGTCCAATGATATTTTAACCTCAGCGCAAAGAATCTTTTTACTAGTTTTTGATATTTCAGAAAGAAAGAATCACGAGAAGGAACGTGAGATGCTGATTCAAGAGCTGACCAAAAGCAATACGGAGTTAAAGCAATTCTCTTATATCACCTCGCACAACATGCGAGCGCCACTGACCAATATGCTCACGATTCTCGATCTAATAGACAGAGAAACAATTCACAGTGGTGAGACTTTGGAGATGCTGGATGCTATGGAATCTGCAACGAATCATTTGAATGAAACTCTCAATGATTTAATACAGATTTTGATTGTAAAGGGAAATTCTTCTATTCAATGCATAGAACTCAATTTGAATGAATCACTTCAGAAAGTGGAGAAATCAATTGATTCTATTATAAACGAATGTCACGCGCGAATTGATGTCTCATTCGAATCTCCGACAGTACTTTTTGATGCAAAATATTTGGAAAGTATTTTTCTTAATCTGATAACGAATTCGATTAAATACTCTAGACCGGGCGTTCCGCCGACCATTAGCATTCGTTCTTATGTTGAAAAAGATGAGGTTGTTCTTGTGTTCAAGGACAATGGTCGAGGATTCGATTTGGAAAAAGTCAAGAACAGAATATTTGGATTGTACCAAAGATTCCATAACAATTCAGATAGCAAAGGTGTAGGCCTTTACCTAGTTCATTCACAAATTACTTCTCTTGGAGGTTCAATAGAAGTAGCAAGTGAAGTAGACAAAGGCACTACCTTTACCCTTCGTTTTAAGAACAAAAAGTCTTAGAATCCTGAGTAGATAAAGCCCATTTCAAATCCACCTCTAGCGCCGCTGAATTGCTTCAATGGACTAGTTACGATGTCGTAGCTTATTCTAAACATATTGTTGCCATGTTTTACTCCGCCTTGGATTACCACGCTGTCTTTAACGCGGAGCGAACTTCCAGCAATCAATTGATATTTCGATTCTGAAATTCTATAACCAGCTAAAAATCCAGCATTCAATTCTGTTGCTTTTCCTTGATACATGAAGAGCAGATTTGGTGTTACGCTCCACTGCTGATCAATGAATATATCGCAAGAAAGTGTTCCATTGAAACGCATTGGAAGACGAGCTTCTTCACCTGTGAATGATTCATTAGGTCTATTCAAATGAAAAATAGAAAAGCCAACAGAAGGATCAAACTTATCCTTGGGGTCTAAGTATTTGTAGTAGATTCCCATGTTTGCATCGAAACGTACAATGCTTAGATCCGGCAATAACTCACCATTTGGCAATGTTGGGTCTAGTCCATAACTAGTGGTATATTGATTTTCAAAAAGCAAATCTCTCTGCGAGAATTTCTTTTGATAAAGTCCAAGCTGAAGTCCTGCACTTAGGAAGTGATTTGGACTTTTCGGGTCGGTAATTTGATATGCGCCACTAGCCATGAACTGAAACGTGTCAAAGTTTGAAGTACCTGCAATGTGATTCATTATAAATCCGCCAAGTCCATAACGTTGCATCGGCATATCAAAAGAAGAGGCCACTGCAGAATATGGCTTGCCTTTTAGTTTTTGCCATTGACTTCTGTAGTCCCCAGCAAATCTATATTTCACATCGTTCATGCCTGGGAACATACCTGTTTGAGCAGGGTTGTAATACAATGGCATGAGGTCAAATTGTGACATGTGAAAATCTTGCGCAGCTAGTTTATTCGTTCCATTCAAAATGAATGCGAACAATGCTGAAGCTATGATGATTACTTTTTTCATGTTCTTATTTTTTTTGAATGATTATCGAATTAGTGTGATGTTACCAGAAAGCTTGAGAGGCTTGCCTTCAATAGTGATTCCGCTTACTGTGCATACATACACGCCTACAGGTTGATCTTGTCCTTGGAATGTTCCGTCCCAACCGCCTTTCGGATCAGTGGTGGAGTAAACCACATTGCCCCATCCATTATATACTTTGAATTCTACGGTTTCAAAAGGTCCGCCGAGGATGTGAAGAACATCGTTATTGTTATCTCCATTTGGTGAGAACGCAGTTGGAAGAGCGATGGGATCAGCCAGTTTCTCGAATGCTTCTACAAATGAAATTATACTGTCTTGGCAACCAGCGCCAGAAGTGATGGTAAGCATTACTTCATAAATTCCAGCTTCAGCGAATTGTAGACTAGGATTTTGTTGTGTCGATGTTGCACCATTTCCAAATTCCCAGAACCAAGCAGCGGCTCCGATTGATTCGTCAGTAAATTCAACATTTAATGAATCATTAGAGAAAGAACTAAATGCTGCAGTCGGCATTTCTTCAATGCTTATTGTAAGCGAATCAACAACAGATCCGCATTGCAAATTATTTGTTGTGGTCAAGTAAAGAGTCACTTCACCTGCAATGATATCAGAATTACTTAATGTGTATGTTGTCGTCAATTCTACAGCACTTGGACTAAATGATCCAGTACCATTTGTTGTCCAAATTCCTTCTGTTGAGTTTCCTGAAATGATTCCTGTCAAGTCAACTTGATTATCACTTCCACACAGCACTCGGTCAGAACCCGCATTTACCAATGTATTTGGAGTGATTGTCAATGTCAAGCTATCGTCGCTAGCTGGACAAACACCGTTGCCTGTTGACGTTAGAATGAGGAATACTGTGCCATTAACAGCATCTGCTGAACTTGCATTGTAAACTGCATTCAAAGTGTTTGCATCAGGAGTGAACGTTCCAGATCCCGTTGTACTCCAGATTCCTGAAGTGCTGCCTCCCGATATAACGCCATTCAATACTGCTGAAGCATCAGATGCACAAACCGTTTGATCGGTTCCGGCATTCACAATAGAAGGCTGAATGATTGTAATTAGTAATGTGTCTGAATTGATCAAGCATGAGCCCGTATTGTTTGATGTCAATACAAGTTGAACACTGCCTTGAATTGAATCAGAAGCACTAGGAATGTATGTTGGGTTTGACGCGTAGTCATTATTTGGAGTGAAGCTTCCAGAGCCAGTTGTGCTCCACACTCCACTTGAAGATGCACCAGAGATATTCCCTGCCAATGGTATTTCCATGTCCGAAGAACATACTGTTACATCACCACCTGCAGTTACAATTGATTCAGAAACTAATGTCAGAATCAATGTGTCACTGGCACTTGGACATGCTGAGTTGCCAGCAGCTTGAATAACGAGTTGCACGGTGCCATTGGAGATATCAGAACTTCCAAAAGTGTATGTTGCATTCGCTGTGATTGCATCAGGTGAGAAGGTGCCACTTCCATTGCTCGACCAAATAATTCCTGCTGCGCCGCCACCAAAGGTACCGTTGAGTGAAACACTTTCGTCTAATGCGCAAGTGGTGATATCAGAACCTGCATTTACAATTGCCGGATGCAGAATAGTGACAACAAGTGTGTCAGAATCTATTGTGCAAGTGCCAGCATTATTCGAAGTAAGAATTAACTGAACACTGCCTTGCAGCGAATCTGCAGCACTTGGCATATAAGTCGGATTCGATGCAAAATCATTATTCGGTACAAAACTGCCTGAACCAAGAGATGACCATGTACCAGTGTTTGATGCACCTGTAATGCTACCACCAAGAGGGACTTCAAGATTTGAAGAACAAATAGTCACATCATTACCTGCGTTGACAATAGATGGTGATGTAATATGAATTACAGTTTGATCTGTGTCAATCGGACAAGATGGGTGGCCAACAATTGTGAGATTCAAAGGAACGCTTCCGTTGATAATATCATTTGCGCCAAGTGTGTATGTGGCATCAATGGTTTGGTTATCTGGCGTGAAGAATCCATCTCCTCCGGTAAACCAAGTTGTAAAAGTTACAACCCCTGTTCCAGCGCCATCAAGTTGAACCACTGAATTAGAAGCACAAACTTGAATGTCTGTTCCCGCATCAGAACTTACAGGATGATAGATTGCTATTTCAAAGCTATCATTCGATGGAGGACATGCTTGTGTGTTAATTGCTGTAAGCGTTAATGTCACATTTCCTTGAACAGAATCAGTTGAACTTGGAATGTATGATCCGCCATTTCCCCAGAAGCTGTCTGGTGTAAAGTAGCCTGATCCATTCGTTGTCCAAACTCCTTGTGATGATGCTCCACTAATATTTCCACCAAGAGGTACTTGAAGATTAGTTGAACAAATTGAAACGTCGTTGCCAGCAGTTACACTAGAAATGTTTTCGATTGTATAAGTAATTTCATCTGAACCAGCTTGGCATGTTCCATTGTCCGTTGTAATTAAAGAGAATGTGATGCTACCATTTGCAATGTCTTCAGGAGTGATGCTGTATTCAGCATTCAAATCCGTGATGTCTGAAATAGTGCCGTTTCCTGATGTTGACCATTGACCAGCACTTGCTCCGCCTGAAATTATTCCGTTCAATGAAATCGATGTCGTTGTTTCACAGATGAAATCATCTTCTCCCGCAAGAGCCAATGCACTTTCACCAAATGTGATAGTAACTAGATCTGTTTGCGGAGGACAACCACCATTATTTGTTGAAGTAAGAATAAGTGTAACACTGCCCGCTGTGGTATCAGCTTCGCTGAAATAGTAGAGTGCATTCAATGCATTTTCATCAGGTCCGAATGTTCCTGAACCTAAAGTTTGCCATGTACCCGTCGTGGTTCCATTGCTCACAATACCTTGTAGTTGTGTGTATTCAGATGTGATACAAACTTCTTGATCTTGTCCTGCATTGATTTGTATGCCAGGAGTCATTGTCAATTGTACTTGATCAAACTCTGATATACAATTGCCATTGCCTGTTGATGTCGCTGTAAGTGTTACAACCCCGATTGCAATTTCAGAAGCACTTGGAGTATAAACTGCGTTTGGTGAAGTGTTGTTTGGACTGAAAGTTCCAGAACCTCCTGACCAGATTAATCCTAAAGCATTAGTTACTGATGCTTCCAGTTGGAAGGAAGGAGTGAGACCGCAATAGAATTGATCTTGACCAGCATTGATCGTTGGTGCAGGGGTATAATCGATAATTAGGAAATCACTTGCGATGTTGCAACTATTGGTAGTTGTCCAATTTAATTGAACATTACCAACCAACAAATCTTCTGGACCTGGAACATACGTCGCATTCGGATCTGTTGGATTTGGGATAAATAATCCTGTTCCGTTTGATGACCAAATACCTGCCGTTGCTCCACCAGTGAGCATTGCTGCGAGTTGTGCATTCGGATTATTCGCACAAAGTGTTTGATGCAGTCCGGCAATTGCGGTTCCAACAGGTGAAATTGTAACCACCATTTCATCACTCACAGGACTACAAATTCCATTCAGTGTTGATGTAAGGGTGAAAGTTATATTTTGATTTAATAAATCTGCATTGCTTAGCGTGTAAATCGGATTTAGAGCAGTGTTAGAAGGACTAAATGATCCTGTGCCACTGGTAGTCCAAATTCCTGTTCCGGTTGAAACAGTGCCGCTTAATTGAACTGTGTTTTCTGATTGACAAATAGTAATATCTGCGCCAGCATCTACAAGACTACTTTGTGTAAAGTTTACAATAAGGTCGCTTGTTGCGGTATTGCAGCTATTTGCAGAAAGTGTAAGCGTTACTTGACCAGTTGAAATATCAAAGAGACTTGGAATGTAAGTAGCGTTTAGTGTGTTTACATCAGGTGAGAAACTACCTGTTCCTGATGAAGACCAGTTACCAGAAGTTGCGCCTCCACTTACGATACCATTCAAATCAACATTTGCATTATTGCTGCAAACAGTTTGATCTGCGCCAGCGTTTGCTATTCCTGCAGGCAGAATATCAATCACCATTTGATCGCTAATTGCATTGCAAGATTGATTGTTGGTTGAAGTCAATGTTATTGTTACTGAACCAACGAGAGAGTCGGCACTGCTGCATTGATAGATTGCATTGAGTGAAGTATTATTTGGTACAAAAGTCCCAGTGCCTGATGTACTCCAAATGCCTGAATTTGTTGGTCCAGAGATGCTTCCACTTAAGGCAACATCTAAATCATCAACACATACAACTTGATTTTCACCGGCATTTACTGATGGTGCATCAATTATTGTAATTTGTACAATATCTGTCTCTGGAAGACATGTTCCATTGCCTGTTGTAGTAAGTGTGAGATTCACTGAACCCGCTGCAATTTCTGATAGTGTAGGTTCGTATGTTGCATTCATTGCTGTGTTGCTTGGAACGAAATTACCCGCACCACCTGACCAAACAGCGCCAGTTGAAATAGTGAATGAACCATTCAATACTACATCCGCATTGTTTTCACATGAAGTAAGATTTAATCCAGCGTTGGCTGAAGGTGCAGTTGTGAAGTTGATTCGAACTACATCAGTAACAGCGGTGCATGTTCCATTTCCAACTGAAGTCAATGTTAGGACTACAAAGCCATTTGCAATTTCAGAAAGTGTTGCATTGTATTCTGCGTTCAGCGCATTTGCTGAAGGAGAGTATATACCGAGACCGCCGCTCCATTGTCCGCCAGAAGCGAAGTTTACGAAACCAACAAGATCAACAGCAGCATTATTTCCGCATACGGTTTGATCATTTCCTGCATTTACGATTGGTGTTGGAGCGAACGTGATTGTTACGTCATCAGTAACAGCAACACAGAATCCATTTCCAGTAGAAGTGAGTGTGAGTGTCACATTACCATTCGCAATTTCTGAAGGTGTCGGAGTATACGTTGCGTTGAGTGCAGTGTTCGAAGGGAAGTATGTTCCAGCACCTCCGCTCCAAGCGCCACCTGTTGCATTGAATACTTGTCCATTTAGAGAAACGGAAGAATTGTTGGCACAAGCAGCAATATTCAAACCTGCGTTTACAATTGGAGATGGAGTAATAGTAATTAGAACTTGATCGCTGACTTGGTTGCACAAACCGTTACCAGTTGTAGTACATGTAAGTGTTACGCTACCAGTTGCGATTTCTGTTGGAGTAGGAGTGTAGGTGGCATTTGTGGCAGTGTTACTCGGTGAGAATGTACCAGCACCTCCGCTCCAAACAATTCCTGATGCCACGGTGAACGAGGCGTTTAGATTAGCGATATTATTATTTGCACAAACAACGATGTCGCTGCCTGCATTAACAGTAGGTGCAGGAGTGAAATTGATTGTCATTTGATCGGTAACAGAAGAACATGTATTGTTTCCTGTAGTAGTCAATGTGAGTGTAACACTTCCAGATGCGATTTCTCCGGCTGATGGGGTGTAGGTAGCTCCGAGAGCTGTAGCACTTGGAGAGAAAAGACCTAGGCCGCCGCTCCATTGACCACCAGTTGCAATTGTAACACTTCCTGCTAAAGTTGTAGTTGCATTATTGGCACATTTGGTTTGATCAACGCCTGCATTAGCTGTTGGAGCCGCAGTGAAGAAAATTGTCATTTGATCATCTTCAGACAAACAAAGACCGTTGCCTGTTGACGTTAATGTTAGTGTTACGCTACCGGCTGAAATTTCTGCAGCACTGGCAGTATATGTTGCATTTAAAGTTGTAGCAGATGGAGAGAAACTTCCACTTCCACCGGTCCATACACCACCTGTTGCAACGCTGATAGAACCAGCTAAAGTAACAGTAGGATTATTTCCACATTTCGTTTGATTAACTCCTGCATTTACTACCGGAGCTGGTGAGAATGTGATTAGAATATTGTCAGAGATTTGATTGCAGATTCCATTTCCAGTAGTAGTCAAAGTGAGTAGCAAACTTCCTGATGCAATTTCACTTGCTGTAGGTATGTACTCTGGATTGAGTGAACTGTTTGAAGGAAT
>JBJOKO010000017.1:0-15793 GCA_046046035.1 Bacteroidota bacterium
CGTTAAGTATACTCTACGGTTACCTAGCGAAGGCTTTGGATATTCCACTTTATGGTGTAAATCTTCCAAGTCATTTCATTCTTTGTTATCTCGATCTCGATCCTGATTATAAGGATTGGGGAATGACTGTTGAAGATGCTGATATTCTCTTTTATGTAAATCCTTTCAGTCAGGGCACAATGCTGATGAAAGAAGAGATTGATGAATTTCTTCGAAATCAAAACTTGCCGCTAGACGACAGATTTTACAAGCCTTGTTCGAATGTTGAAGTGATAAGCAGAATGATCAATAATTTGATTCACGCTTATATCGCAAAAAATCAAGAGGACAAAGTGAGGGAGTTGAAATCATTGCAGAGTATCCTGCTTGAGTGGAATGTTTAAGAACATCCATTGAACATACTCGAACCTGCGAAGAAGAATATTCCCAGCCAAATCAGGCCTTTTACTAGAAAAAATAAGAAACCGACGACACCTACTCTCTTGAGCCAGGTCTTTAGGTCTTTTAGTTTCTGATCATCCACAGGTCTAGTCGAACGTATTGATTTCCCGCAAAGGTGAGAATTATCCTTAAACATTTTTCAAAAGATTGCGATCATTTGATGAAATGAAGCAATCTTTGGGGTTTCGAAAGAAGATTAGTATGAAGAAAATTCTTGTTGCCAATAGAGGAGAAATAGCTTTGCGCGTTATGCGCTCTGCAAAAGAGATGGGAATTGCTACCGTAGCGGTTTTCAGCGAAGCGGATAGAAATGCGCCATTTGTGAAATATGCAGATGAGGCTGTATGCATCGGTCCTGCGCCTAGCAATCAAAGTTATTTGAAAGCCGACAAGATAATTGAAATTAGTCTTCAACTTGGAGTGGATGGTATTCACCCGGGTTATGGCTTCCTTTCGGAAAATGCCAATTTTTCTAGAAAAGTTGAAGAAGCTGGTATCACTTTCATCGGCCCAAGTCCTGAGAGTATTGAAATGATGGGAAGCAAGCTAGCGGCGAAGGCTGCTGCACGCAAGTACAATATCCCAATGGTACCGGGCACAGAAGACGCAATCAGTGATGTAGAGCAAGCTAAGAAGATTGCATTGGAAGTTGGATTGCCTATCCTCATCAAAGCTAGCGCAGGTGGCGGTGGAAAAGGAATGAGAATCGTTGAGAATATTGACGAACTAGAAGAGCAAATGACCAGAGCAATTTCAGAAGCAGAAAGTGCTTTTGGAGATGGCTCTGTTTTTATAGAGAGATATGTAGCCGGACCTCGACACATCGAGATCCAAGTCTTGGCAGATAAACACGACAACGTTGTTTATTTATTCGAACGTGAGTGCAGTATTCAACGCCGTCACCAAAAGGTGATTGAAGAAGCTCCTTCTGCTATTCTTTCGCAAGAAATGCGCGAAGCAATGGGAAAAAGCGCAGTCGATGTGGCTCGCAGTTGCAATTACTTCGGAGCGGGAACAGTAGAGTTCTTGGTAGATGAGAACTTGAATTATTATTTCTTAGAAATGAATACACGTCTTCAGGTAGAACATCCGGTGACAGAAATGATCACGGGTGTTGACTTGGTGAAAGAACAAATTCGTGTAGCACGTGGAGAGAAATTATCTTTTGCTCAAGAAGATTTAAAAATAAACGGACATGCTCTTGAGGTGCGCGTTTATGCAGAGGATCCAACAAACAACTTCCTTCCGGACATTGGAAAGTTGGTGACTTATCAAAGACCAAGTGGTCCTGGAGTGCGCGTGGATGACGGATTTGAAGAGGGAATGGATATTCCAATCTATTATGATCCGATGATTTCTAAATTGATTACGCACGCGAAGAATAGAGAAGAGGCAATAGGTAGAATGATTCGTGCAATCGATGATTACAAAATCACTGGTGTGCAAACTACATTGCCATTCTGCCGCTGGGCTATTCAACAAGATGCATTCACTTCAGGAAATTTTGATACGCATTTTGTGAAGCACTACTTTACTCCAGATGTGTTGAAACAAGACAATGCGGATGAGGAGATGATTGCTGCAGTATTGGCTTCTCGTGCCTTTTCTAAAGAAAAAGAAAAGAACAAAAAAGTTCCATTAAGTGCAGGAGACAAGCCTTCGGCGTGGAGAACGGCTCGTTCTTAATTGCTAGAATGTGTTAATGCGCAATAATTGCATCGTTTTTGTTTTTACCTTTAGTATAAGGACTTAGACATGCTTAGAAGAATTTCATTGATATTCTTATTTCTTTATTCCCTGCAAAGTGGGGCGCAGACTGCTGTTCGCGATTCTGTGATCATGGTTGATACTATTAGCACAGCTCAATTCAATTCTATTTGGAAAATTACGACACGCGATACTTTCGCTATTGCCACTTTAGCGCCGTTGATTATTGATTCCAACTGCACCAATAAGCACAAGAAGAAAAAAAGCGATAAGCTGCAGGCGAAGGTTGTGAAAGTTTATCCCTACGCTAAAGCCGCTGGCGATATCATGAGAGAATGTGAGGTGCTTTGTGCCAAGACCACCAATACGAAAGAACAAAAGCGTTTGCTCGACGAGGCCGAGACAGAATTGAAAGCGCAGTTTGAAAAGGATTTGCGCGCTATGACTATTTCAGAAGGAGTCTTATTGATCAAGTTAATTGATAGAGAAACAGGTGAATCGAGTTATGCGCTCGTCAAGGAACTAAAAGGGAAGATGTCTGCCTTTATGTGGCAAGGAGTAGCGCGAGTATTTGGCCACAATCTAAAAGATGAATACGACGAAGAAGGTGAGGATGTATTGATTGAAAACATCGTTCAACAAATTGAAGATGGTTCCATTCCATACACCCCCAGACCTGTCTCGCCCTTCATCGCATCGAAACGATGACTGGTTACTGGTTACTGGTTACTGGTTACTGGTTACTGATTACTATAGTCATTCACACTTCACACTTCACACATCACACATCACACATCACACTTCACACATCAAACTTCATACTTCAAACTTTTCCATCAACCATTATCCATCATCCATCATCCATGCGTTTGCCCTTCGGGCTTAGTATTTCATCATCGAATACAAGCAAAGATTAGAAGCTTGCTTGTTTGTTTTTAGATACTTTAGAATAACTTTTTTGTCGAGGTTAACTGCTTTTCCATTTTGGAAATCCACACCGTTTGCACCGATCACTTTGCCATTTGAAACATAGAACACAAAGTATTCTATCTCACTATCGGCGTCTATATTTTCTGCACGAAGTCCACTACTGATGGCGCGTAATTCAGGACCTGTTGCTGTTTTCAAATTGTTAGCTAATGTGTAATCCATGCAACATTGTCCGTTGGTTAACTTCTCTACATTGTCAGTTTCAAGCATGTCCATTGCCTCATCGCAACTATAGGTTTCTCCATTTTCAGTCATCATTCGAGCGACTTTATCTAATTCAACCGCGCCTTTTCCTGTAGTTTTAGGGAAATGGAATGATCTATTAGAATATTGAATTTCGTTTGAAAGTTCGGCGCCAACTTCGATCATAACAAAGTTGGTAGAACCTTCAGGCAGTTGGTCTACAGTAGCCCATTCATTTGAATTAGAGCTGTTGCTTTTAATATAATATTTATTAGCCTTCCATGCGTTTACTACCATTATATCTGAGCTGTAGTTAGATTCAAAGTCCCACGCCGGAGTTTCAGGATTCGATCCAGATAGTTCCTTTGGAAGTTCTACTCTCTTACTTATCCAACCATTCGGTGAGGGAGTGAATTGGAAAATTTCAGTATATGGCTTTTCAGTTATCATACTGTAATAATTCACAGCCACTATATGCTGCTCAAGATTGGTAATGCCAACATAGGCAACATACACACTGTCTTTGAACAATTCAGAGCCTACTGAATTGTAGAATTTATCTTCCCAATTTGGAAAGGTATTTACGATTTCTTCCATATCTGGACCAACATGAGATAGAACGCGAAGCCTTACTAATTCTGATTTTCCATCTTCATTGAATATCATATCTAGGAAGTCACTCAAAGAATAATATGCTGTTCTGTAGTTACGACGAAGTTGAAAATACTCAGAGAAATTGAATTGAGTCATGAACAAAGTGTTCAACGCATAGTATAAATTTTCATCTTGTTCTTGATAAGCTTGAGTTTGCGCAGCCACGAACATAGATTCGGTCATTGGGTATTTGAGCAAATCATCGGCTTCTTCTGGAGTCAAAATAGTTGAGCTATCAATGAGTTTCTTTAAGCGATCTAAGCTTAAATCACTTTTTTTGGTGAACATACCATTATAGCTGATGATAAAATCACCGTTTGCAATGGTTAGGGCCAATTCAATGAAACTGCCTGTTTCTTCTGGGGTTTGTGAAGCAAGTTTCTTTGCGTTTATTTGAACTAGGTGCACACCAAACTGTGTTGTGATGACTTGAATATCACCAACGTTCCCGTTGAAACAAGCGTCTTCAAAAGGTTTTACCATCTTACCTTTTGTAAACCAACCAAGGTCACCACCTCTGTCTTTTGTTCCGTCTGTTCCGTAAATAGCTGCTAATTGTGCAAAGTTGTTCTTGGCAAGGATCACATTGCGCAGTGAATCGGCTTTAGCAAGGAGCATTTGATATTCTGCGGGGTCGTTTGCATTTCCTTCTAGAAGGATATGACTAGCTCGCACAGAGTCTTGCGCTGCAGCTCCACCATCGAGAATTTGGATAAGAAGGAAGTTCTTATACATTTCATTGGTGTAAACCTTAATCCCGGAACTTGCTTCAATTTCAGCATTAATTGATTTGGACAATTCTTCCATTGAACCCGGGGTTTCCATGAAGTTGATGCCGAGTTTGTAGGCCGATTTATCGTAGGTAATTGAATACTCTGAAAAACCGTAATTTCTGATGTAATCCTCTTGTGGATCGAACGAGAAGATCGATGCATCACTTTTGAAGAGTACATTAGGGAGAAATAAGTGTTCTACAGTTTGGGCGCATGACATCGTAGTGATGAATACCGCTGCTGCAAGGGTGATTAGATAACGCATGTTTTTTTTATTCTAGGGTGCAAACATAAGAAAGGTGAATGGTGCTTAACTTCGCGGCATGTCAGCATTTACCGCTTTGTGGAAAAAAGAGGTTCGTCAAGAGTTGCGTCAAAAGCATGCTCTTGCCGGGGTTGCAATGTACGTCCTTGCTACAGTATTCGTGTGTTATTTATCGTTTGAAACGATTGAAACGGAGCGTGTTTGGGGGGGCTTGGTGTGGATAACGGGACTTTTCACTGCATTCAATGCCATGCAGAAGACGTTTCAACAAGAGGGGGGAGGTACCCAACTTTATCTCTACACGCTTGCATCACCTAGAGCAGTAATGCTTTCAAAGGCTTTGTACAATGCAATGCTTGTTGCGATTCTAAACCTCGTAAGCTTGGCATTTTTCCTTTTGTTTTTTGGAGATAAAATGCTGAGCAATATAGATGTTGTTCAATTCACATTAGGGATGATTTTGGGCAGCTCCGGACTAGGAATTACTTTAACATTTGTTTCAGGGTTGGCTTACAAGTCAGGAACAGGGGTTGGACTCGTTGCTATTCTTGGTTTTCCGGTAGTTATTCCACTGCTGATCACCATTGTACGATTTACTACTGGGGCCATTTTAGGCATGACATGGTTAGAAAATGGTCTAAATCTGTTGGTATTAATCATTCTAAATGGTTCTTCTTTGCTTCTTTCCTTGCTCTTGTTCCCCTACCTTTGGCGCGAATAATTTGTCTAAGGAAAATAGCGGCATGAAGACCTGGTTAAAGATCATTTGTATTCTCTTGTTAGCCTATGTTGTGACGATGTCATTGTACCATCCGCTCATACCCGGTGGATTGGAAGTTGATATTGAAAAAGTCACACCAGGTGAAAACACTTTTACCTTCATCGGATACAACACTCATTTTGATTCTCAAGATCTGCAAGTCTTTGTTGCTGTAGACTCAACTTCATATTTCTGTGCTCATGTAGATCAGGTGATAGATAACAATCACGTGAAAGTTACCGCTGTTCTTCCTGATACTTTAAGTTCTCGTGAATTGAGCTTCTATGCTAATACTGCCGAAGACGGTACTATTTATATTCAAAAGCCTATTGACGTATCGGCTTTCGCTGTGGTGGAAGGTTTTAAGTCTCCACTTGCATGCGATGTGAAAGTGGCGAATGATGAACACAAAGGATTTGGTTTTCCATTTCAAGTTATCATATTCGAAAGCATCCGCAACTTGATGTGGCACGTGCCAATGTGGTTTACCATGTTTGCATTGATGTTTATTTCATTTGTTCAAAGCATAAAGCTCCTCAATGCATCAGGTCGTGAAAGCGGAAAGGATGTTTCAGTGGATTTCAAAAAGGTAATGCGAATCGATACCAAAGCCGCAGTGAGCGCATCAACAGGATTGCTCTTCTGTATCCTAGGTTTGATCACGGGTTCGATTTGGGCGAGATTTACTTGGGGTGCTTGGTGGACAAATGATCCACAACTAAATGGAGCTCTCGTTGTTTTCTTGATGTACGCAGCCTATTTCATCTTGAGAAATGCGATGAATGATGAAGAAAAGAGAGCAAGACTTTCTGCAATCTTCAACATTTTTGCCTTCATATTGTTGGTGATATTATTAATGGTGATGCCTCGCTTTGCAGAAGGTCTTCATCCGGGTAAAAGCGGTAACCCTGCATTCTCTTCTTATGACTTGGATAGCTCATTGAGAAGTGTATTTTATCCAGCTGTATTGGGATATATCCTATTGGGATATTGGATCTACAGCTTGCATTTGAGAATTCGTACTTTAGAACAAAAGAATGAAGAAAATGACTAAACGATTTTCTATACTAGTATTGGCCATGATCATGGCCCTTCCAACATTTGCCTCTTCAGGATTGGAAGAATTTTATTTTCAAAGTGGAAAGATTAAAGTGGTTGTAACTGTAGCAGCGATTGTGCTCGCAGGAATATTTACTTTTTTGTTTTTACTAGAGCGAAGAGTGAAGAAGTTGGAAAATAAAAATTCAGAGAAATGAAAAAGACAAACATTGTTCTTTTGATTTTGGTAGCTGTTGTTTCTGGTATACTTCTAAGTGTATATCTAGGTACGGTACCAAACACCACTTTCGATGGCGCGCGCCAAAAAGAAGGTAGTGATGTTCGCATTACAGGTGTGCTCGATAAGACACAACCTATCGAATATGATCCAGTTGCGGATGCAAATCTTACCAAATTCAGTGTGATTGATAGCAGTGGAAAAGCGGAGAAAGTTTTTCTTCATTATGAAAAAGGAAAACCTGATGGTCTTCAGTTTTCTGAAAAAGTAACTCTTCTCGGAAAGTATCAAGATGGCGTATTTCATGCGGATGATATCCAAATGAAATGTCCATCAAAATACAATGATCAAAAGCACTCTCTTGAAACTGCGCAACAATAAGCGCTGATATTTTATTCCTGAAATGAACGAAATCCAATACGCAAACGAGCATGTCATTCCCGGCATGCTTGGTAATTTCTTTGTAGTACTCAGTTTTGTATCGGCCATTTTCGCGGCTGTTGCTTACTACATGTCCACCAAACAAAGCGAGATCAACAACGTATGGAAAAAGCCTGCTCGACTTGGGTTTTTTATTCACGGTGTTGCAGTTATTGGTGTGATAGCAACATTGTTCTACATGCTCATGAATCACTTGTATGAATACAAGTATGTATGGGAACACTTGAACAACGAAATGCCGATGCAGTATGTGCTTTCGTGCATGTGGGAAGGTCAAGAAGGTAGCTTCTTGCTTTGGACATTCTGGCATGTAATACTAGGTTTCCTACTTATCAAATGGTCGAAAACATGGGAGCCTTGGGTAATGGCCATTCTTGCAATGGTGGAAGTGTTCCTTGCTTCAATGTTGCTCGGTGTTTATTTCGGAGACTTCCAATTTGGTAGCAATCCATTCTTATTAAATAGAGAAGCGGCTTCAAATATTGGTTTGCCTTGGACGATGCGTGCTGATTATTTGTCTCTTCCAACATTTATGAATGGTCGTGGATTGAATCCATTGCTTCAAAACTATTGGATGACAATTCACCCACCAACATTGTTCCTAGGATTTGCTTCGACTGTTATTCCATTTACTTATGCGCTTGCCGGATTATGGAAAGGGGATCGCAGTGGATGGATCAAACCAGCTATTCCATGGGCATTCTTTGGAGTAATGATTTTGGGAACAGGTATTCTTATGGGTGGTGCTTGGGCATATGAGGCACTTGGCTTCGGAGGTTTCTGGGCATGGGATCCCGTAGAGAATGCGTCTCTCGTACCTTGGTTGACAATGGTGGCATCTGCTCACTTATTGGTTATCAATCAAAGAAAACAAACGTCACTTTTTTCGACGTTGATTCTAACTATTACGACATTCATTCTTGTATTGTATTCTACATTCTTGACACGAAGTGGTGTCCTCGGAGATAGCTCCGTTCACTCTTTTGTAGATAGTGGAATTCTGGCACAATTACTAGTGTACTTATTGTTCTTTACAGCGCTTAGCACTTGGCTAATGGCTGCAAACAAGAAGTGGAAAACAATCTACCTTGCCGCTTGTGGTGTATTGTTTGTTTTCGCTATTGGTTCTTTGATGATGGCGGATGATGTGGCAGCTAGTGATGCTGAGAAACTATTGCCTGGTGCCAATACTTATATACCAACAATTACTCTTGTCTTCGTTATTCTTTCTATTGTAACTCTTTATTTCGGTTATAGAAAAAATTACAAGGTAAACGCTGAGCAAGAAGAAGCCCTATGGAGTCGTGAGTTCTGGATGTTTATTGGATCATTGGTTCTTACTCTTTCTGCAATTCACGTTACTGTTCAAACTAGTGTGAATGTTGGAAATATTTTCCTTGCACCATTTGAAGGATTTTTCAAATCAGCATATGAAAGCACGCAATGGGGATGGTTGAAACGTCTGGGCGAACATAACTTCTCTGCACCTGCTGAAAAGGAACGCTTTGATACTTATCATAGAATTCAAATTCCATTGGCATTTGTTTTATTCTTAATTGTTGCGTTTGGTCAATATCTCAAATACAAAGGCACAGATATAAAAGAGTTTGCTAAGAAAATTGGATTGAGTCTTTTAATCGCGTTTGGTATTACTGTTTTGCTAGGGTTCTTTATCGTGTTTGATAGCAATTCAGGTCCGTTGTATGCGCTTGTATTCGCAACATTCTTCGCGATTGTTTCGAACTTCAATTATGGCTTTAGAATTCTAAAAGGAAAGCTCGATCATATCGGTGCTAGTGTGGCACACATTGGTTTTGCTCTCTTGATTTTTGGTGCAGTGATTAGCACTAGCCAAAGCTTCTTTATCTCTGAGAATAAAAAAGGAAACGTTACAGAACTAAGTAAAGACTTCAACAACTCTGAAGACATGATCATCTTTAAAGGTGATACTGTGGTGATGGGTGATTACTTTATTTACTTCCGCGATAAATATAGAAGTGGAAACAGATTGTATTGCACAATTGATTACTTGAAAAAGAATCCGATTGACTACGCAGAAGGATCTTATGTACAAGTTCAAGGAAGTCTTTTCCGCTCATTAAAAGCGCACACTGCATCAGAGAATTTCTTGCATGATTGGAGTGAAGACTCACTTTGGAAACAAGTAACTCCTGGTGAAGCGGATTTAGAAGCAACACCAGAGTGGACGCCGGGGATACCAGGAGAACGTCTGTTCACGCTTGAGCCAACATTGCTTTTTGCAAAAGAGCAAGTATCTCGTGAACCAAGTATCAAACACTTTATTGGAAAGGATCTTTACACTTACATCAAGTATACTGATTACGAAAGCAAAGCGGATGAAAACGGTTACATGGAACCAAAGACCGGTGAAATCGCATTGACTACTCCAATCAAGGTTTCAGACTTCTTGACATTGCAAGTGGATAGTGTTCTCGAAATAATGGAACTTCCAAAAGAGCTTCCTCAAAACGTGAAGTTGAAGAGAGCTTTCTGCACGGTGACTGATGGCCAATCTGTAGAAAAATTGATCATCGCCATTGTAAACATGGACGATGGAACACCATTGACTTTCCCAACAGAGTCATTGAGATTTAAATTCTTGGTTTCAATTCAACAGAAGGGTGAGACATTTGAACTTACGTTTCAACAGCATTCAAGTGCCGTTAAAGACATGTTGATTTTGTCGGCTGAAATATTCCCGCAAATCAACGTACTTTGGATCGGTTGTTTGATCATGGTCATTGGTACAACAATGGCAATCAGACATCGTATCAAACTAGCGAAAAGTTCAAAATAATGAGTCCAAGATTAAGATCTATAGTTGCTACAGCAGCGGGTATTATTACTGGTGTAGTTGTTATATCAGCCGTTGAAGCTGTATCGAATAGCATGTATCCTTTACCTTCAGGAGTTGATCCAAAGAATTTGGAAGCATTAAAGGCGGCAATTCTAACAATGCCTGATGGAGCATTCTTAATGATCATGCTTGGTCACATGCTTGGAGCGCTTTCAGCGGGTATAGTTAGTATGCTAATTGCTAAAGATACTTTCCGTCCGACTTTGGTTTGCGGAGGGATGTTTATGGCTTTCGGATTGATCAATCTTGTTGTTTTGCCACATCCGACATTTATGTGGGCAGAGGTGTTGGGCTATGTGCCGCTAGCTTATCTCGGTGCAAGATTGGTTCGTAAGAACTAATTTATTTCACACGTGAGTTGAGCACTACGCCAATAACTACGAGTGCCATTCCAAGCACGCTTAGCCACACTATGTCTTCTTCGAAGAACATAGATCCAAAAAGCAAAGCGAATATTGCCCCGAAGTAATTCCATGGTGCAATCTTACTTGCTACATCGCTGTGCAAAGCCATTGTCATACTGTATTGAGCAGCCTGAGCAAATATTCCCATGATTAAGAAGTAAAGCCATTCTATTCCTACTGGCGTTACCCAATCAAAGTAGCACCAGATACCTACAATAGGAATCGCAACCAATGGGTTATACATCACTATTGTCATTGGGTGATCTGTCCCTTTGCTTTTTATAATAGAGTTGTATGCAAGTCCTGCAAATAGGGCAGAGGTGATTCCTACTAATAGCCATTCCACTTTTACACGAGGGTCGAAACCTTTGATCAAAACAGCTCCTACCAAAGCAATCAGAAAGAAGAGCCATTGAATGCGTTTTACTTTTTGATCATTGAGTTGTGTCGCGATCATCACTGTGAATACGGGTGATAAATATTGTATTGTACTAGCACTCGCCAAGGGCATATTCATCACAGTCATAAAAAAAAGTGTGAGCGCTATCAGTCCCATAAAACCTCTCATGAAAAGCCAGAACTTATTATTTCCCCAAAAAGGAATGTTATGGTATTTCACATATCCAGCGCAGAATACCAATGAGACAATCGATCGAAATAAAATGATCTCATGAACGGGGATGTGATGATGCGCTTTTGCAATGGCATTGACTACTGCGAAGCAGAATACGGAAAAGACCATATAGAGTATTCCTTTCTGTGTTGCAGTAATTGTCAAGATGCAGATTTTGGGGCGAAGATAGTTGGTTAATTACTTTTTCTATATTAGCAATCTAATAACCCTCCAAAACCTATGACAATGAAAATTCTACGTGTATCTCTGATTGCAATCATTGCAGTGCTAGGTATCTATCTAGTGCTATGCATATTTGGACCGAAATTATTTGTAACAAGTAAGTCAAAAACTATCGGTGCTTCAGCGGAAACAATCTTCGCATTAGTTTCTGATTTTAATGCAGGTTCCAAGTGGTCTCCTTGGCAAAAGAAAGATCCGAATATGCAATTGAAATATGAAGGACAACCAGCTACAGTTGGTCATAAAATGGCTTGGGTAAGCGAGTCACAAGGATCAGGTGAGCAAACGATAACTGAAATTATTCCGAATGAAAAAGTAAAAACTTCTCTCAAGATTAATGGATGGGATGGTGAAAGCATCGCCATGTTCGTCTTAGCTCCAAAAGGCGATAGCACTGTTGTTACATGGTCAATGGATGGTGGTGAACTGCCATTTTTGTTCCGTGGAATTATGCTTGTTATGGGCGGAACTAGCGCATTGGACACGGATTATGAAGAAGGACTTTCTGGAATCAAGACCATCGCAGAGTCAATGCCAAAGCAAACATCTTTGAGTGTCGAGGAGATTATGTTAACTGATCAATGGTATGTTGGAAAGCGCGCAGTGCTTCCAGTGACTCAATTGGACTCTTCGTATTTCAGCAAAATTTATGGCGCACTTGTTCCAGCTCTAGCTGATAAAATTGCAGGTATGCCCACTTCGATTTCTCATTCTTATAATGCTGAAAAGCGAGAGATTGATATTGAAGTTGCACTTCCTGTGGCATCTGAAACTAAGTTGGAGGGCTATTCTTCAACTATGATTCCTGGTGGAAAAGCAGTGAAGTATGTTTTTGTCGGACCTTATGAAGGAACTGAGAAAGCATGGGGACAATTGATGGCACAAGTGAATGCTAAATACAAAGTGCGTTATTCTCCATATGAAGTTTATGCAAATGACCCAGAAGAAGTAAAGGATCCATCGAAATACATTACTTGGATGATTGTTCCTGTGGAATAATCATAGAAAGAATAGAAAAAGAAAAAGGCCCCGTTGGGGCCTTTTTTATTTACGCTATGCTCAATTTCTTTTCCAAATCCTCCAGATACTTTCTGAAGTGTTTGTCTGTTTCTTGCAAGTTGTTTACCGTGCGACAAGCGTGAAGTACGGTTGCGTGGTCTTTACCGCCGCAATGCGCTCCAATGCTAGCAAGGCTGCTCTTGGTCATCTTCTTAGCAAAATACATCGCTATCTGACGAGCTTGAACAATCTCACGCTTACGTGTCTTGCTCTTAAGCAATTCAATAGGTAGATCAAAGTAATCACAAACCACTTTCTGAATGTAGTCGATGCTAACCTCACGAGCAGTGTTCTTAACGAACTTGTCGATCATTTGTTTAGCCAACTCAAGTGTGATTGATTTCTTGTTCAATGATGATTGAGCAATCAATGAAATCAAAGCACCTTCAAGTTCACGAACGTTGGTGGTGATAGAGTAGGCAAGGTATTCAACCACTTCGTCTGGAAGATCGATACCATCTGCATACATTTTCTTCTTAAGAATCGCAATACGAGTCTCAAGTGATGGCACTTGAAGATCGGCACTAAGTCCCCATTTGAAACGAGACAACAAACGTTGCTCCATTCCCTGCATCTCAACTGGAGGCTTATCACTTGTAAGAATGATTTGCTTGCCAGTTTGATGAAGATGATTGAAGATGTGGAAGAATACATCTTGTGTTTTCTCCTTTCCGCTGAAGAATTGCACATCGTCAATAATCAACACGTCCATCATTTGATAGAAGTGAGAGAAGTCATTCACCGTATTGTTGCGAACTGCATCAATGAACTGGTGAGTGAATTTTTCGGAACTTACATAAAGAACTGTTTTCTCTGGATACTTATTCTTGATCTCGATACCAATAGAATGAGCCAAGTGTGTTTTACCAAGTCCAACACCTCCATAGATCAAAAGTGGATTGAAAGCAGTTCCGCCTGGCTTATTCGCCACAGCAAATCCAGCACTGCGTGCAAGTCTGTTGCAATCACCTTCGATGAAATTTTCGAAAGAATAATTTGGGTTCAGATTTGAATCCACATTCAACTTGCGAAGACCAGGAATGATGAAAGGGTTTTTGATTGGCGACTCACCCATATCCAATGGCATATTCACTGGAGCATTCTTTACCGCTTTACGGTTGCTCGTTGGAACTTTGATTGTATATGGATTAGAGTTGTTCAGATTGTTTTCCATGATGATGGAATATTCCAATCTTCCCTCTGCACCAAGTTCTTTCTTGATGATCTTCTTAAGCAAAGTCACATAGTGCTCTTCAAGCCACTCGTAGAAAAACTGAGATGGAACTTGAATAGTCAAAACGCTGTCTTCTAGCTTAACAGGTTTAATGGGTTCAAACCAGGTCTTAAATCCTTGTGGGCTAACATTGTCTTTAATAACTTCAAGGCAATCTTGCCATACCTGATTATGATCCTTATTCATTATATAAAATACGGTTAATGCGGTTAATAGTAGAATTCGTAAGGCTTAGTCGGCTAAAATAGTTCAACTGTTCTAACGGACCACAAAAGAACAATGAAAAAAGTGAAAAAAAAAAGTGATTGCCTATTGACTTTTCAGAAAGTTTGACTATTCAACATTTTATCCGAAACACTTGACTATTCAGTATTTTTAGCAGGTGTTTATCATTTTCTTCAACTTGCCCAAGATAGTGATTTATTTCTCAACTCCTTACCTTTTTTTATGCTGTTCTTGACCTCATTCCTCCATTTCGTGATTTTGTAATTGTCAACAGCGAATATTTGCTATGTTCATATCAGGGATTAAAGGAGTACTAACATTCATTCTGTATTTTTAGCCCATGTTTACAACAGAAATCAAATTGCGAGTGAGATACGCAGAAACCGATAGAATGGGCTACACCTACTACGGCAATTATGCTACATATTTTGAAGTAGCGCGTGTTGAATCACTTAGAGAATTAGGCTTTTCCTATCGCCAACTCGAAGATGAAGGAATCTTACTTCCTGTGAGCGAATACTCCATTAAGTTCCTCAAACCTGCCTTCTACGACGATGAACTTGTAATCAAGACTAACATCATCGAACTTCCAACTGCGCGAATCAAGTTTAGCTATCAAACATGGAGAGGGGATGAGCTACTTAATGAAGCAAAAACAGATTTGGTGTTTGTAGATAAAACCTCTGGAAGACCCACCAGATGCCCAGAACAAGTACTCGAGAAACTTCGAAACTACTTTTCTTAATTCGATAATATTAATTCTCCTTCAGACTCATCTTCTTCGTCAATCACTTGTGGATCGCCGAATACGTAGTTGTTTCCACTGAAATTTATTCCACTAAAAAGATAGTTGGAGGAGAAAGCATAAATGGAATTGATAGAAGAATTGTTCAGAAAGGCTTGCTCCACGTGCATTTCGCGCGCATCGATAATTCCAATTCCTTGATTGAAGAGTTCACACTTCAACGCATTTCCAGAAAGAAAAACGTCTGAAACGCCCGTGTGCGTGTAGATTGCGACACTATCTCCTTCGAAAGAAATGTTGATTGTTCCTGATGCATGTCGGTTTTCTAACTTGAGATAATTTTGAGAAAGCGCACCAACGCTACGAATGTCGCCCGTTCCGCGATTTTCAATGTGTAAAATACTCGGTGCATAGATTCGAACAGTAACAGTCTTTTTGAATGATCTCACAAAATTGCACTTGTTCTCATTCCTTATATAGAGCGTGTTTCCCGATACTTCTGTAATAATTTTAGGTAGAACATTACTAGGTCCAATGAGCTCAATGGCAAAATCACTAGAGTCTACTAATTCAATATGTATGTAATCCTCCAGTTCTAGATTCTCAAAAGCATCAATGCTTCTGCGAATGGTCACTTCTTTTCCTGCGGATTTAAAACAATCTGGCGCGGACTCTTTGTTGCAAGAGGATTGCACTAACAATATCAATAGGAATATGTAAATCGGCTTTCTCATTTCCATTGATAGATTAGTCCAATCTCTCCATGATCTGCTTTCGCAAAATGTGTTTTCAATGCGAGTTGCAAGCCGAGATGATCAGTTATAGCATAGCGCAAACCAACACGATGGTAAAAACTGCCGTCGCTTTTCCATTTTGACTTCAAATAAAATCCTTGTTGCATG
>JBJOKO010000018.1:0-15702 GCA_046046035.1 Bacteroidota bacterium
TGTTGCTAAGGATCAATACTCTTCGACAGAATATGATCGCTGTGGCTACAATACATTTTTACGTAATGGGGTGATAGCGCTTGTTTTCAATGATGATAGTGACAATACTCCATTGTTGCAGAAAGACCCCAAGGCACGCTTAGAATCATGGAATGGCAGTCGAACCAGCACAATTACTCTTG
Source organism: Bacteroidota bacterium (assembly GCA_046046035.1). Classification (GTDB taxonomy): domain Bacteria; phylum Bacteroidota; class Bacteroidia; order Flavobacteriales_D; family Sanyastnellaceae; genus JAIXWP01. Next base: position 183 of record JBJOKO010000018.1, read on the forward strand.
TCGAGTTGAGTGCCATTGGTGAATTGAAGCGCGGCACCTTGGCTACAGAGGCTGTTGCAGAAGGGAGTATCACTCCAGAATTGGGGTCGTCGGAGCTGTATCGCTTGCCTGTTCTAGGTTTCACGAAAGGTAGGGACTTCCGATTTGCTACATTTTTCAAAAAATAAGCGAATTCCCAAAAGGGATATTTTGTAGAATCATGAAACCTGATGTATATTTGCCCCCCGTTTACAAACGATCAATGCCCGGATGGCGGAACTGGTAGACGCGCACGACTCAAAATCGTGTACCACTGGTGTGTCGGTTCGATCCCGACTCTGGGTACAAGAAAGCCCTTCAACATGTTGAAGGGCTTTTTTTATGCTCCTAATTCTTTTTAATTACCGCTAAACAGCCAAAGTAAAACACAAACCAATATTGCTCGATTTCGCGCTGTGGTAGAGTTTTAGTCCCACCATCCAATCATCGTGGAAACCATAATTGACCGCGCCTTGAAAATAGCCTGGGTCCATCAATTCTTTGTAGGGCAACGGAACAAAAGATCCTTCTGCCATAAATTTCGAATAACGCACTTTGGTATTCATCCCAAATCCCCACACGACATATTGGGTAGACAAATCCAAATAGGACGGAATCAACGAAACCGATACATCACATTTCGGTGTAATGCTATACATGAATAGAAAACCGAGCTCTTCATACGCCCTGAAGTAAACTCCTGTCTCATCTACTTCCTTCGTATATCCACCGCCAATCCCGTGATGTGCAAAGCCTGCCATCGCAAATTTATCCGAATCAAAATATCCCTCTCCCCACTGAATTTCAAACAAACCATGCAAACCACTATCCTCTCCAGTGCGATGATTATTCACCGAAAATTTCATAGCCTCGCCCGAATAATTGTAATAAGCATGTTCTCCAAACTGTCCTTGCATTTTTAAAAAGACAGTGATCATTACTAAAACCAAGAAGTATTTTTTCATCGTAATTCTTTTTGCCAAACCTAGAGGCAAGGGCGAAACAATGAAATACTACTTTAGGGTTAGAAAATTTGCATCTTCGCAAAATGAATCGCATCGATCGCATATCCGCAATACTCATTCAACTGCAAACGAAAAAAGTCGTTCGCGGTCAGGACATTGCCGATCGTTTTGGTATCAGTTTGCGCACCGCATACCGCGATATCAAATCACTCGAAGAAGCGGGTGTGCCCATCTACAGCGAAGCAGGAATGGGCTATTCCCTCATGGAAGGCTATCGACTTCCACCAGTGATGCTCACCAAAGACGAGGCTGTTGCTTTTATCACCGCCGATAAGCTGGTGAAAAAACTCACCGACTCTCAAACCTACAATGTTTACCAATCAGGTCTCGAAAAAATCAAGGCTGTTCTTCGCACAGAACACAAAGAACTTATCGCAGAAATCGAGGATCAAATAGAAGTGGTCGACAGTCCATTTTGTCAAGGAAAATCGCCCGTTCCTACCGACAATCACATGCAGAAAATACTGCCCGCGATTGCTTCTAAAAAAGTGGTGGTGATTGATTATTTCGCAGCACATTCTCAAGAAAGTACCACACGAACCATAGAACCAGTAGGTATATTCTTCATGTCAAACCACTGGCACCTCATCGCCTATTGCTGGCTGCGCAAGGATTACAGACAATTCAGAATGGATCGCATTACCAATGTGAATCCAACAGAAATAGACTTCAAGAAAAAGCATCCAACATTGAAAGTGTATTTGAAAACACTTCAAACGGATTCCAAAAAATTAATCAAAGTGGTTATCCAAATTCAAAACGATATCTACCGCTTTCTTGAAGATCAAAAATATTATCATGGCTTTGTATCCGAAAAAAGGTATCAAAGCTTTACTGAAATGACATTCTTGACATCTTCTGTAGAAGGATTTGCAAGATGGTATATCATGTTTGGCGACAAGGCGAACATTAACGACGGCCGCGTTAGAACAGCGGTAATAAAGCTCGCCAAAACCATCCACGAAAAAATGACGCAGAAGATTTATTAAAGAATCCACTTCACACTTCAAAGCCTGCTGACATACTGTTGTCATTTCACCTCTTTAGTTTTGCTCCATAAATCAAAAACACTATGATGACATTTATGGAAGCGTTCCACAGAGAATTGGAACAAGAAAGTATCGGAACCCGCAAAATGTTGGCAATCGTGCCAAAGGACAAAGGCGATTGGAAGCCTCATCCAAAGAGCATGAGCTTGAAAGAACTATCTGTTCACGTAGCTGATATCCCAGGCTGGTTGAGCATGGCCATTAATCTTGATGTTTTGGATATGGCAGCATCTCCATACAATCCAACTGATTGTAATGGCGGCGACGAATTAGTTGCACACTTTGACGTACTAGTAGAAAATGCAAAACAACATCTTGCAAATAGCGACGATTCTATATTAGATAAAATTTGGACTATGAAAAGTGGTGACAACGTTTTTATGCAATTGACTAAAATGGAAACTATTCGTCATTCATTCGGTCAGATGATCCATCACCGCGCACAACTCGGCGTCTACCTCCGCCTCCTCGATATTCCAATCCCAGGAGTATACGGTCCGAGTGCTGATGAAATGGGGAAGTAAACTATTGCGAAATCCTCTTTCTAATTCGACTCAATGAAACTGGGGTAATGCCCAAATAATTGGCGATGTAATGTTGAGGCACTCTTTCAATAATCTTCTTTTTATTTCCTTCAATAAGCTTGATATAACGCTCTTCTGGTGAGTCAATCAATAGCCCCACCATTCGTTCTTCAAGTCCTATGGCGATGTACTCGGCAATGAGCCGACCAAACGCCTGCCAATTGATACTCTTAGCAAAAAGCGACTTCAGCGCATCGTAAGGAAAAACGATGAGGCTGCAGTCGCTTAATGCTTCTATTGAAAGCTCTGATGGAGTTCCATTCATGAAGAAAATGCTCAATGTAAACTCACTTGATGGCTTTGAAAAGATGAACCAAGCTTTAAAAGAACGAGCAGAGCAGCAATAAGAATTCTGGATGACTGACCAACATCAGAAAATGATAAAGGAGGTTACCTCTATCTTCGCCCAAAATTTCTGTTATGCGGTTACTTTTGATTGCCTTGTTTTCTTCAATGATTTTGAGTGCTAATGCTCAAACTCCATTTCAAATTCAATTACAAGAAAAAACAATCACAGATCTTCCGGGTCTGCAATCGTACGCATTCGGAACCTATAAAGACTTCATTGTAATCATCGGTGGACGAACAGATGGGCTGCACCTGAAACAACCTTGGAGATCTTTTCATCCTGATTATAACAACACAAAAATCTATGTAATTAATCCTACTACCAATCAAGTTTGGTCGGATAGTATTTCATCTTTATCTGTTGAGTTGAAAGAGCAACTTTCTTCTTCGAATATGCAGTTCATTCAGCGCGGCAATGAACTCGTAATCGTTGGTGGATATGGTTTTAATGTTGCCAAGGACGACAAGCTTTCTTTCCCTGCAATCATAATTGTTGATCTTGCCAAATTGGTAAAGTCTATTCAAAATAAAAAACAAATTGCTCCTTCATTTCAGCGCATCGCTGATGAAAGAATGGCTGTGTGTGGCGGACAATTAGAGATAATCAACAACCAATTTTATCTCATCGGCGGTCATCGATTCGACGGCAGTTATAATCCTAAAGGAAACGCAACTTACGTGCAGACATACACTTCAGCGATTCGTAAATTCAATATTACTAAGAAGAAAAAATCATATTCTATTTCCAATTTCGAAGAGATCCGCGACACGGTTTATTTGCATCGTCGCGACTACAACCTTTGTCCACGAATTACTCCATCAGGTGATTTTGCTCTATCTGTTTTCTCTGGTGTATTTCAACCTGGAATTGACATGCCGTACCGCACGGTAGTAGATGTAGATGCCGCTGGAAAATACAGCGAGCAAAAGGGTTTCATGCAGTATTACACCAATTATCACACGGCCAACTTGGGTATTTATGATCCTCAAAAAAAAGAAATGCATCACTTCTTTTTCGGTGGAATTGGCGAGTATTTCTTAAGTCCAGATGGCCTCATCACGCAAGACTCCAATGTGCCATTCAACAAAACCGTTTCACACGTTGTGCGCGATGCGAATGGCCAAATGAGAGAATATGCATTGCCAATAGAAATGCCTGGCTACCTCGGAAGTGCTTGTTCATTTATTCCAGCACACAATGCTCCTCTTTTCGAAAATGGTGTTTTGGATTTCAATAGAATAAAAGGCGACAGAATGCTGGTGGGATACATCATCGGTGGAATCACCGCGATTGGTCCAAATGTTTTTTGGACGAATGAAGGCGAAGAGAGTTCCGCTTCAAATAAGATCATCGAGGTTTGGGTGAATAACAAACCTGAGATTAATGAAAAATACAATGAATTGTCTGACAATCCACTTGGACTCGAAGTGTATACCAATGCCATGATGGATGAATTCAATATCGAATTCACTTTGCAAAAAACAAGCGATGTCACCATTGAATTTACTACATCCCCAAAAGACAATCAAATAAAGCCAGTGGTTTTGGGAATAGATGAACTCACCGAATTAGAGCCGGGACTTCACATGTTTGCATTTGGATTTGACGAACAAATTCCGGCTGGCGAATACATGTTCCACATAACAGTGGACGGCGTGAAAAAATCGATTCGTGTTATTGTAGGATAAGGTTGTCGATCAATCGAACGTCACCTACGTAGACTGCTACCAAAATTATTGGTTTGAAAAGTTCGTCCCAGTCTGGCACTGGAGCGAAGGTGCTCATATCCACGATTTCGAGATATTCCAATTTGATTCCTTGAAGCAAATCGAATTGCGTTCTGCCGTATTCTTCTAGTTCAGAAGGACTGAAATCCAATTTCTTGTCCTGCATGTCAAAAAGAATTCTGGAGATATTGAGGGCAACTTGGCGCTCCTCCTGGCTGAGGCGCATGTTTCTAGAACTCATGGCCAGACCGTCCTTTTCTCGCACAGTTGGGCAGCCAACTATCTCAATTTGAGGCAGTTCTTCCTTGGTCATTCTACGGATATGCGCCAATTGTTGGAAATCCTTTTCACCAAAAAGTGCGGTATCTGGTTCCACAATCTCGAAAAGTCGTTTCACAACTGTAAGTACTCCATCGAAGTGTCCGGGGCGGTAAAATCCTTCTAACGTACTGGAAAGCAATCCGTAATCCCAATGGCCTTTGTAGGCTTCCGGGTAGATTTCATCCACTGAAGGGATAAATGCAGCGTCGCATCCGGCCTCATTTAAGAACTCCATGTCCCTTTCTTGGTTTCTGGGGTACTTTTTTAGGTCATCGGGGTTGTTAAATTGGGTTGGATTCACGAAAATCGAGGTCACAATGAAGTCATTTGACTCCTTTGCGAGGCGAATAAGTGAAATATGACCAGGGTGAAGTGCTCCCATAGTAGGAACGAAAGCGACCCTTTTGCCACTTGCCTTAACAGCTGCAATACAGCTTTTTAGACCTTCGATTGTAGTGAAAATTTGCGTTGCCACAGGCTCTTTTAAAAAAAAGTAGAGGCGCCAAAGCTAATTGTTTGGATTTAATCAAAAGAATTTTTATATACCTTTGCAGAATCGATTTGTGAAATCTGTACTATCTCTTATGAGCAAAACAAGAGTTCTATTCGTATCGCAGGAAATTGTTCCCTTTTCTCCAGATAGCCTCACTGCTGCTAGCAGCCGTCAAATACCTCAAGCCGTACACGAAAGAGGAAAAGAAACTAGGATCTTCATGCCCCGTTATGGTAAAATCAACGAGCGCAGACACCAGTTACATGAAGTAATCCGACTTTCTGGAATGAATCTTATCGTGGACGATACTGACCACCCTTTGATTATCAAAGTGGCTAGTATCCCTCAGATTCGACTTCAGGTGTATTTCATTGACAATGAGGAATTCTTCCACAGAAAAGCGACATTGACTGACGACAACGATAAGTTGTTTGAAGACAACGACATGCGTATGATCTTCTTTACGAAGGGCGTACTTGAAACAGTTAAGAAACTTGGCTGGGCACCTGATATCATTCACTGCCACGGTTGGTTTACTTCGCTAATGCCACTTTATGTGAAAAAATTATACGGCCGCGACCCTCACTTTGCTGATACCAAGGTGGTTTTCTCAGCCTACGATGATGCATTCACAGGAACTTTAGATAAAACTGTTGGCAAAAAAGTATCTTTTGACAACATTGAAGCGTCTGATTTAAGCCATTTGAGCGATCCAAGCCACGTGAACTTAATTAAGACGGCGATCCAACACTCAGATGGGTTCATTATAGGCCATGAAAGTGTACCAAGCGAACTCGAGCAATTTGCTCTCGAAAACGACGTTCCGGTTCTTCGTTCTCACACTGAAAACGAACCCCACGTTGCAATTGATGAATTCTTTGACTCTGTGTATGCGGGAAAGACCGTGCTCGTTGATTAATATGATTAAGAAAATATACTTGATAAATAGCCTCAAGCAATTGGGGCTATTTTCCTTTTTAGGTCTTCTGTTATTTGCCACTTCTTGCAAACGACCAGAGAACGACCTCGGATCTGAACTTCTACCAAATGAAGACGGCTTGACCGCTTTGCAGACCGACACGATTACAATTATTGCCACAACAGTGCAAGAAGATTCCATTCGTACTGACGAACTTTCTTCCGTAATGCTTGGCAACTATATCGACCCTATCTTAGGTTCCACTACAGCTTCTTTCAATACACAGGTGCGACTTTCGACAACTAGTCCTGAGTTCCCAGAAACTTTCATTATTGACTCTGTAGTATTGGGACTTGTATACACCGGTGACTTTTACGGTAAGCTTGCTAAGCAACAAATTTTCGTGCATGAACTGACTGAAGATTTGGAAAATGACAGCACGTATTACACCAATACCAAGCATGAATATAACAAAGCTAATGAGGTGAAATCTGGTTGGAACTTATACGACTTCCGTCCAGAGGACTTAGTAATTGTTGGAACCGATTCAGTTGTTCCTCAATTGCGCATTCATTTGAATGAGTCTCTAGGCCAAAAGCTTATGACAGCTACAGACGATCAACTTTCTTCCAACGAAAATTTCCTTGAATTTTTCAAAGGTTTGCGAGTTAGTCCTGGCTTTGCTGATGCATGTGTTGCCAATTTCGATTTAATTGACTCTGATAGCAAACTCAGCGTTTACTATCGTTATGACAATGGCGGTGTGGAAGACACCACCTATTATCATTTTAATATTACAAGTGAATGTTCTTATTACAGTCATGTTGAACATAATCGTCGCGGCACTTCCGTGGCATCTTTAGATTCAGACATTGATGTAGATGGTGATATCATGACTTATGTTCAGGCGGCTGGTAGTATGAAAACCTTGATTGAGTTTCCTTACTTGTCGGATTTTGATGAGATAGAAAACAAGTCAATCAACCGTGCAGAATTGCGCATCCCTTTCGAGGATAGCGATAGATATCTTCCGCAGTCAAACATGTTCCTAGTTTATTTGGATGAGGATGGCGAATACAATTTGCTACCTGACCAAGTATTAGGATCAATTGGTGGAAGTGCAAACTTTACAGACGACTATTATACATTCAATATTTCTCTCTATTTACAGAAAGTTTTGAATGGAGAAATCACTAGTCAAGGGCTTTATCTCATTTCAAAAAACGCTGGAGTTAGTGTTAACAGATGCGTTTTACATGGCCCAAATCACACTCCAAGCACTCCATCGGAGAACATGAGACTTATTTTGACTTTTTCTTACTAAATTGGCGACATAAATATCTAAAACTTCGCTTATGTGTGGAATAGTGGGTTACCTTGGAAATAGTGATGCATTTCCTATTTTAATCAAAGGACTCAAAAGACTTGAATATAGAGGATACGACAGTTCGGGCATCGCAGTAGTGCAAAACTCGAACTTACTCAACTTCAAGTGCAAAGGAAAGGTAGTTGATTTAGAAAATCTCGTAGAAGGTAAATCGACCGCAGGTCACATCGGCATTGGCCATACACGTTGGGCTACACATGGTGTTCCAAATGATGTGAATGCTCACCCTCACCTCTCGGGAGATGGTCGACTTGCATTAATTCACAATGGTATTATCGAGAACTATGCTCCATTGAAGGAGGAGCTTCAAAATCGCGGTCACGTTTTCTTGAGTGACACCGATACAGAGGTTCTTGTTCATTTTATTGAAGATGTAAGAAATACCGAAGGCGTTGAATTGTTTGATGCTGTGCGTATTGCATTGGCTCAGGTTATTGGTGCATACGCTATCGTAATTATCGATAAAGAAAACCCTGATCAACTCATCGTCGCTAAGAAATCAAGTCCATTAGTAATTGGAATTGGTGCCGATGACGAGTATTATATAGCTTCAGACGCAACCCCCATTATTGAATACACCAAAAATGTTGTCTATCTCGAAGACGAGGAGATCGCATTGATGGATCGTAAGAACGGGTTGAAGATTGTGACTATTCAGAACAGATCGAAGACACCCTATATACAAGCATTAGAATTGAAATTAGAGGCCATCGAAAAAGGTGGATATGACTCATTCATGCTTAAAGAAATTCATGAGCAGCCTCGTTCCATTCGAGATAGTTTCAGAGGGAGAATAAATCTTTCTCAAGGCATTATCAAGATGAGTGGTGTCGATGATCACAAGGGCAAATGGATTAGTGCAAAAAGAATAATAGTAGTGGCATGTGGAACATCATGGCACGCTGGATTGGTAGCAGAGTATCTCTTTGAAGATTTTGCTCGTATTCCGGTGGAGGTAGAATATGCGAGTGAGTTCAGATATAGAAATCCGGTAATTCAACCTGATGACATTGTAATTGCCATTTCTCAAAGTGGAGAAACAGCAGATACTTTGGCTGCGATTGAATTGGCGAAAGAACATGGAGCCTTCATTTTTGGAGTTTGCAACGTCGTTGGAAGCACTATCTCTAGAGCTACTCACACGGGAGCTTATACACACGCAGGTCCTGAGATCGGTGTGGCTTCGACAAAAGCATTTACTGCCCAAGTTACTGTACTTTATCAATTAGCCCTTGCTGTCGCAGAAGTTCGTGGAGCATTGCCAAAAGAGCGTATGGCTCGTTTGATGGCAGAGTTAAACTCTGTTCCAGATAAAGTGGAGGAGGTTCTAAAGACAAATGAAATTGTAGAAAAAATTGCGGCTATTTATAAAGACAGTCGCAACGCCTTGTACTTGGGTCGTGGTTATAGCTTCCCTGTAGCACTGGAAGGCGCATTGAAATTGAAAGAAATCTCATACATACATGCTGAGGGCTATCCAGCAGCAGAAATGAAACACGGTCCAATCGCTCTTATCGACGAAGAGATGCCTGTTTTTGTAATTGCCACTCAAGGTCATTCTTATGAAAAGGTGGTAAGCAACATTCAGGAAGTTAAGGCACGTAAGGGAAAAATTACTGCCATAGTAACAGAAGGAGATAAGACTGTGCGAGGTTTAGCGGATCACGTGATTGAAATCCCCAAGACTGACGACAGTTTGGTGCCGATTATTTCAGTTATTCCACTGCAGTTGTTGGCATACCACATCGCGGTAATGCGCGGTTGTAATGTCGACCAGCCAAGAAATTTGGCCAAAAGTGTAACAGTGGAGTAAAAATCCTATTTTTTTGGTAAGAATATTGCTAAGCGATCGACGCTCTGTTGTCAAAAGGCTTCGACGAACAGCGCTTGACTGACGATAAAAGTTAAAATCAATACAAATAATCATCGGGATGAATATTTTTATTGTGATTAACGGATTGATTAGTCGACAATTAACAGTATGGGTGTTGATAACCCGTAAAATACCGTACTTGATAATTGAATAAAAAGCCAAAACTTGCATCATCATAACCCAAAAATTAACATTTATGAAAAAGACAATTTTGTTTTGCGCTATGGCTCTAGCTACTAGCGGATTGTTTGCTCAAAAGCAAACTGGCGGCGAAAAGAACCTTGAAGTTCAATTTGCTCCACTAGGCGGTTCTCCAGTTAGCATTTCTGGTATCCGTCTTCGTATGTTCAACAGCGAAGCTAGCGCTATCCGTTTGAGCGTATTCGTTGGTGGTACTAACGACCAAACTGTAACTGCACAACCAGGTACTGTAGCTGGTGGCGATGAGGATCGTCCAGAGTTGTATGACACTGAGAAGAGCTTCTCTTTCTCTCTTCGTCCAGGTTACGAAAAACACTTCGAAGGAACAGATCGTTTGTCTCCATACGTAGGTGGTGAGCTTGTTTTCTCTACTACTACTACTAAATCTATCTCTGAAACTTGGAACGGTACTAACACTCGTCCAGAAGAAGGTGCGGTTTGGGAAACTACAAACACTGACGGTTCTACTACTTTCGGTTTGAATTTAGTTGCTGGTACTGACTTCTATTTCGCAGATAATATCTATCTTGGCGCTGAGCTTGGTTTCGGTTTCTCTAAAACAAACGAGAAAGACTCAGAAACTGAAGTATCTGACTTGGATCGTTTCCGTGCTGCAAATGGTATTGCTGATGATACAGAGGTTGAATTTGACCCAATCATCAACGGTTCTAGCAGCGCTTGGGGTCCAAACTTCCAAGGTACTATCCGTTTGGGTTGGTTGTTTAACTAAGAGGTCACAACCGAGAACCGACTCGTTTAAGACAACTTAAAACTCAATACAAAAATGAATTACAAGGTTCTTGTAGCATCTGCTTTGACTGCTGGCGTAGTAGTACTCGCTGGTTGTCAAAAAGACCGTACCCTTGGTGGTGACGGTATTAAAGTGGAGCGCAAAGTGACTCTTACTGAGGCACAAAAGCGTGAAGCTTCTGAAATGGTTCAACGTGTACCAACCCTTCGTTTCTATGATGAGGCTGAAAACCGATTCATCGATTTCAAAGTGGGTAGCCGTGATTTCGTTTTCTCTGATCCAGACGAAGGTTTTTCTTTCGACGATCCAGACCAAAACGGAGTTATCCTTTATGCTGACGGAGACGTTGACTATATCGTATTCTCTACAGGTATCGGAACAGCTGGTAACGGCGGTGGTGGAACAGTTGTAGCTGGTAACACAGCTCTTAACATGGACCTTACTGTTTGCTTATCAGTAGAAGAAGTAGCTGCAGGTGATGGCTACGGTGACCTATTCGACACAGGCTTCGGCTTTAACGAATATGGCGCTGTATTCGGAATCGCTGGCGATTTCGAAGGACTTGCAGAAGCTAACTGGGATTCAGAAGATTTCGATCCTTTCGAGTATTTCCATGGTTACGCAGCTTACTACGTAATCACTGATGGCGAACTTGAAGGAAGTCATGAAGTTTTCGATTGGTTAGACACATCTGATGACGGAAGCGATGACTATAACGACATGGCATCTTCATTCGTTATGGACTTCTCTAATTTCTCGCTTTATTTCGCTACCTCTGGTAACGTAAACGTAAGCGGTGGTTCTATGACTTTCAATGGTGAGTACATCGCTATTGAAGATCTATTCCTAGACTTCCTTGGTGAAGGCGAAGAAGATCCAGAAGTTAGTGTAGTATCTGGTTTCGGAACAATGGGTTGTAACTAATCCTACGAAATAAACTTTTAAAAAACCCTCTCGCGAAAGCGAGGGGGTTTTTTATTTCCTTCTTCTCAAATAAGCCTCGATAAAAAGTGTCGTCATAATGAGACCGGCTCCAATGTAGAAATGTGGAGTCATGTATTCTGACTCACCATAAAGGAATAATGCGATCGCAATAGTATAAACAGGCTCCAGATTGATTGTAAGGGCACATGTAAAGGGCGAAAGCACTTTCATCACGTCAATACTCCTTACAAACGCAAAAGCCGTCGCAACGACCCCTAAAATCAATAATAAGACAATGTCCCTTCCTGACATTGCAAATACCTCAGAAAGGTGACGCGTATTTTCAGGGTGTACTGAGCCTATGACTAAATAAGCTCCTACTGCCAAGACACCTATCAACATTTCATAAAATGCTATCTTGATTGGTTCGTGGGCTTTGACAAGATTGGAATTATAACTACTAAAAACTGCTGCAAAAAGAGCAGCACACAGAGAAAGAGTAATTCCCCAAGTCTTATCCGGTTCAAATTTGAATATGATTACAAGACCTGCAATCACAAGAATCCCTAGGAAGAGCTCTCGCCAATCAAAGGTGGTCCTGCGAATAAGCGGACCAACTATGGCCACAAAAAAAGAAGTAGTGCTTAAGACAGCCAGCGCGGTTGAAACATTTGAAACTTTTATGCTTTCAAAAAAACAAATCCAGTGAGCGGCAGTAAATAAGCCGACACCCGCGAAAGCTAGTAATTCCTTCCTGTGAGTTCTTAACGATGTCTTTGAAAAATAAGCCCAAATACCTGTAGCTACAGCGGCGATTATCATCCGCCAAAAAACAAGAAAGTCAGAATCAAGATCAATCTCCTTTCCTAGAATCCCGGTAAAACCCCAAATAAAGACTATACCATGAAGAATAAATATTGCTTGTCTTTTACTTGGCGTTGCTGTCATCTGATGTTGTTTTAGAATTGTCGAAGTCTACTTGATCATCTGAAGTCTCAATCTCAACAATTCCACCACTAACTATGTATTTCATAATATCAACCGAGCTACGGTCGATTTTTTTGACGTTCCTTCTTGGCACCACAACGAGATGTCCTGAAAAACTATAAGACATTGGGAGATAAACTCCAATTTTACCAACTTGATCGTCTCCCAATTCTTTCAAATCCTCGTCTGTAATAAAGCCAATCATTTCCACCTCTGACTCCGCATTTAACTTTACAAGAACAGGTTTGTTGAACATCTTTTTACTACCTACAAAAGCATTCATAAGATCACGAATACTCTTGTACATGGGAATCTTATCGAGCCACTTTGCAAGTCTCACTTTGAGTGGTTCGCTGATCAACTTGGCCCAAAGAAATCCGATTAAAAACAGGACAACGAGCAGGATCAAAATTCCTATAGGTGAAATTTCCTGCCCGACAAGTTCTTTCTCCCGTGCAGTTAAATCAGACTCCATTATAGTGGTGACTGGTATACTGAGGAGTACAAGAATTTTATAAATCATGTATACAACAATGGCGATTGGTACGGTGACCAATACGCCATTGAGTATATATCCTGCTAATTTTCTCATTCTTTAATCAAGCGAATCTCACTTGAGAAATTATCACCTTTAATCAAGGCAGTGTAAACTCCGGCTTCAAAAGACGCCAAAGCAATATTCAATTGAACTGAATTTACATTCATGTCACTATAAACACAGCGACCAACTCCATCAAAAATCTGAATTGAGCTAATCACCTTAGCAGATGAAATCACCAAGTTTTCTTTCGTTGGATTTGGATATGCAATAATTGAAATATCGTTCAACTCATCCACTCCGACATAAGAAACATCTACTGTATTCGTAGTGATATCGACACATCCTGTAGCACTTGTTGCTGTAAGCGTAACAGTAACATCTGCTACATCACTTAAGAACTCGTATGTATAATCGATGGTTGATACTTCGCCTGTTGCTGTATTGCCATCACCGAAATTCCATTCGTAAGAAGTAGCTCCAGAACTGCTGTTTGTAACGTCTACTGTTGTGCCATTATCACCAAACTGAATAGTTGATGGAAGTTCGAAAGCGGCAACTACTTGATTCGTGATGTCTTCAAAATAACGAGGCATAATTACATAATCAGAATCAAATGGAGAAGACATATCGTTTTGTTCCACGATACCGGTTACGGTAAAGTGACCTTCGATAAGATCAGCAGGGAACAACTCAGTATCGCCATCGATAAGCATCGGAATACTGTTTACTCCATCAGCTACGTTTACTGTAAACGAACTGCCGAAGTTTGTCCAAGAACCTGGGTTTGAAATAAACACACATTCAAAAGTCACAAGATGTGATTCATTTTCTTCTGATAAAGAAGTTACCACAACAGGAGTTTCCATATCATGACCACCATCAATCAAAGTAATGTAATCAGGTCTGATTTCAGCTTGTCCATTGAATTGAGTAAGGTAACCACCTACATGAACGCTATCACCTTCTTGAACAGTGTATCCAAGATTGTTATCCGCTTTAAATACTTTGATACCATCCGTTGGATCAAAAATGTGGAAATGAACACCACTTGCATTGAAGTTGATTGTTTGCACCACCCCTCTAAGCTCGCAGAATAAATCAAGGTTGTTCAAAATACCATCAGCATTGGTGCTTGCTGCCTCTTCAATTGAAAGAACTGGATAAGATTGATCATTTGGTTCGATGCTCACTGTCATTTCAGAAGAAATGAAATCCACTTCTTCCAAAGAAGAAAGTAGTAGAGTAAAATATTCTACTGCATCTTCTTCAATTTCATCATTCACGATTTGCACCGTTACAAATTGAACAGAGTTGCCCGCTGGGAATGACACTGCAACAGGTCCATCGTTGATATAATCATCGGGACTAATAGCGGTACCATCAACAAAATTTACCTCAACATTCACAGCATTGGCAATATTGTATGCTTGGATACCAACTTCAACAGTTGTTACATCCTCAGATACGCTGATAGCATTTACAACAAATCCTATTTGTGGGATTGTGCTGCAAGGAATGAAATCGTGGTTTCCAATTGTAGAATATGAATCGCTAGAACCTGCCATGTATTGATTCTGACAAACTGCCCATGAAGCATTTCCAGAAGTAACATAGTTGTAGCGAACAAGGCTAAAGTTTGCCGTGCTACCTGATCCAACAGGCCATGTTGTACCTGGATCAATTCCCACTTCACCTATTACATCGATTGCCACTAAATCTTCTGTTAAAACTAGGGCATCATCACCATTAAAATTAGTCACATTCGATGTAGTATCAGCAAGTGCAAGAACTTCCGCGTCAGCTGATGGGTGAACGATTACAAATGTTTCGCCACCTTGAAGAATTCCTTGAGGAGCAAATACTTGTGTGTAATCTACAGCACCATTAGCGTATAGGAATAACTCATACGCATCTAAGTCAATCGGGAAATTTGAAGTGTTGTAAAGTTCAATCACTTTATTGAAACTACTACCCTCAAAATACTCAGAAATAATGAGCGACTGGCAAGGGTTTTCGAAATTACATTCTACAATTTCGATTGCTATGTAGTTTGATGTGAAAGCCAAACACGCACCGTCAGTAGTAACTTGTGTAAGGTCATCACCAACTTCAAGTGTGGTTGGATCAAGATTTGGGAAATATGTGATACCCCAGATTCTGTATGAACCAACGCCGTATGAATTCATATTGATAGTTTCACCTTCTAGAGCAGCAACAATCAAATTGTTGTTGTCTGTCAAATAAGAAACTGTTACTTGACCCGCGTCTGTAACGTTGTCAATGATTGAAACGTTCACCAATGAGTTTACTTCTGTGTCGCAAAAAACATAGTTAGATGAAGCAGAAGAAAGTGTCCCACCAACGCAAGTAG
>JBJOKO010000019.1:0-15560 GCA_046046035.1 Bacteroidota bacterium
TGAAGTATGTCCAAATCCCTTTGCCCTCTATGCCGAAATACACGATTTCAGTAGTAGTGTATTTTTGAATTGTGGCAATTTGATTTGCTACAACTACCCCTGGTTGTTTGTCTTTATGGACTTTTGATACAAAGATTACCTTCATAGCATTCCTTTTCTTCTGAGATATGTTGCAATGCTATCAACGAATTCTTGTTCTTGATCAAGGGCTTTTGGCTCAGTAATCCATTCGTTATTTTTCTTGATATAATACTCGCTGCTCCTTACTGTTGTTGATGTGCCGAAGTATACTCCTTGATATTCGAAAATGTATCCCTTTTCACCATCATACCCGAAGTCAATGGAAAAATTGGGTACATCCATAGATCTATAGAATTGATCTACTAAATCAAACATGTGTGGAGGAAATTCCGAAGCAGCACCAGCTTTGTAATTGTGACCGCTTCCACTTGCTCTGAAGTCTCCATCTTTCGTATGACGCTTTAGAAGAAAGAAGCGATCCGCGTAAATTATAACTTTCCAATCGTTTTTCAATCCTGGTATGAAAGGCTGAATAACGAATTTATTTCCATGCATGGTATCCTGTTTATACCCTTCATGTTTACGAGCGCGCACCGCTTCTTTGAATTTGGTTTTCAAGGAACCGGATTTACTAACTAGTTTACCAAATGCAATAAGCTCTTCTTTGTTTTTTGCCAAATGAACACCACGACTCATTGCACCTGAGGCTTTCTTGATTACGCAAGGATAGTTGATTCGATTAGCTTCAATATCCGCATATAATTCTTCGAAAGAACCATAGGTTAGTGAATCAATCGTCTGCAGTTCTCTTGGAATATGCAACTGACGATTGAATTCCATAAAGACCTTGTTGTTATTCGCACGTAGTAGAGCGAATCGAGGAATGAGAATGGCTCCAGCCATTTCTAACCCGAGACAAACATCCTCAACATATTGCTTGTAGTGCATCCCAACCTCTTCAGAAGAAGTATAGAGAACAATTTTACCTTTCCAGTTTTGATTAGTAAAGTTGACTTTTTGCAGAGGCATGAATTCTATTTCAATGCCTTCTTTGCGAAATAATTCTGTGAGATATTTTTGATCATAACCGCTTCTGTAGGGGGTCGATTTCCACTTCGATCCGAAGTTGTCTTTGTAGTCCGTGAGCAGCGTTATTTTCATAAATGAACGACCGGTTAGTTGTGATTTCTAGCGAGTGATTTAGCAAGTCCAAAATAAAGCAATATTTGCAGTCTTTGAAAGTCTGAGATATCATTAATTCTCGCCATTCGATCACTTATGGTCTGTTCATTTACAATTTCACTTAAAACCGCATTTTTGAGCTCTGATGGTTCAGAAATCAATGGTCTGTACCAAGCAAATGAATCTACCGTTTTTACCACTTTGCGTTTGGTCTTCTTTTTATAGGTTCGATACGCTTGATAGGGGATCAATTTTAGCTGTCCAGAAAGTGTTACCAAGTCATTTAAACGATAGCCTCGATCGACCTTGCTACTCATCAGAGCAGGGAAGGTCAATTTTATTTGCTTCGCGTAAAGCTTGTATAATTTGAAATTCTTGAAAAAGTTGTTTTCGTAAGGAGTCAATTCTGTGAGCGCTTTATTCAATTTGAATGCAGCACAGATAAATTTGAAATCCATGTAGGGATTGATCAAATTAATTCCATGATCGAAATGTATTTTGATAAACTGACTATATATTTTTACATATTTCTCATGAAAGAGATACTTGAAAATGTTTTTATTCTTGAGATTCGAAGGAACGTCTATACGCGAATATTGCACATAGCGATCTACAAGAGCTTTTATATTCTTTTCTAAAATGGTTTTATCAAAGAGATGGTGTTGATTGTTGAAATTGCGAATTAAAGTTTCAATTTCTTCTCTGGTTTCGCTAAGTCCGACGCGGGCTGCGAATGCTGTCAGTGTTACTTGTGATGAATAACTCGGGCCTCTTAATACCTCACTACCCATAAACCCACAAATGAGATTGCAATGTTTCGGCAGGTTTTGACACATGTGAATGAACTGCGGAACGTCTATGATAAATGGTGTTTCTGGAGTTTTCTCTAATATGTATTCGAATTTTGTCGGAATGGTGTCTTTGAAATTTTCATTCAAAACCATATCAATATGTTGGATAGAATACTGTGCTGAAAGCTCACTCGCAACTTGGGATTGAAGGTTGTTTTCTACTCCCCAAGTAATGGTTTTGAATGCATGTTTATTTTTCAGCATCCCTGCGAAAAGCAATCGAGAATCGAATCCTCCCGTTAAGGTCAGTATTTTTTCATTCTTGCTGAAAGACTCGTTGAGCGCAGTATTCAGATAATATGCGGGTTCCTCTTTTTCTGTAAAATTTTGAAAAAGGCTAACTAGATCGTCCCAATTCTTGAGGACTTGTTTTTCGATTTTGTTTTCGGAAACAACGATTTTGGAATAGCCAGGAATTCGTTTGATATTCTTGTTTAAAGTGTCTTCGCTTAGGAAGTGATTAAACATCAGAAAGTCATAAACGGCAATCTCATTCAATTCAAAGTTCACATGTCCATCATAGAAATTTCTTATTTCAATATTACCATTAGACGTTGCGTATTCAAATAGAGAATAACAACCATAGATGTCGTTGTAGATAATAATGTGATCTGCATAAACAAATAGAACTAGACCGTAATCCAGATAGAGATGGTAGTTTTTCTCAAAGTTTGATGCGTCTATTTGTCCGTTTGAAAACGCATTAAGTAAACGCTGATTGTTAAGTACAAAAACTTTGTGATCAGAAAATCGAATACAGTTTTCATCACCTACAAAGCTGCTAATCGCTTGTTTGTTATCGGCTATACCGGTGATGGATAGTGAAAAACCTTTCATATTTCTTCTTCGATTTGCGCGTGAAGTTGTTTTTGTGTTTTAACGATTCCCATCATTTGTCCAATGCAAACACCGAGAATTAGAAACAACATCGCTCTGTAACTTACGAATTGAATTCCCCCGGATATTGACATGATCAAACTCATTACTATGATGCTAATAAGCAAAGTGTAGTCTTCTCTTAGGCACTTGATAGCTGACGCTTCAAAGTATCTTCGGGAAAGATTCTTCACGTTTTTTCCTACTCGATATATCAAATAGAATATGGCCATATATAACACGAAACCAAAAATTCCAGTGCCATGCAACAGAATGTTATAGTCAACATGCAGCTGTCTTTCGCGACCGAAATATTTTTTGAAAACCGCTTGAGAATGGAAGGCCTCGTCGCCGAATAGGAGAGTTCCAATACTAGCATTTTCGAATTCTGTCAACAAATAAACCGATTCCTTAAAGCGGTTTTCATTTTCTATTTCGTTAGCATCAGATGTTCTAGCTTGTATTCTCGTCATGATCAAATCACTGTATTGCATTGCAAAAAAAGCTAGCGCTAATCCCGTGAGTATTGAGATTTGAAATGATCTGATTTTATTGGGAGAAAGAATAAAGTAAACTAGGAAGGATAGACCAAGGGCAAGTATAGCGCCTCTTTTTACACTAATAATAATGACCATGAGTGATGCAACAGAGACAGCCATTACAATCCACTTGTTGTAAGGCAGTTGTTTTAAGTTCATTGAATTGAACATCACCAGAAGACCCAACACAATGATAATAGGAGCGGACGCAGTAGCACCACCTTTGTAGAAGGAATCCTCTTCATAAACTGAAACACCTATTTTAAACACTTGCGAAAAGGCATAATTGACAAGAAGAAGCACCAGCACCCAAAACATTGATTTGGTGAGGGAGTTGGGTTTGATTTGCCCTAATCGAATTCCAAGAGGCAGCATCATCAGTGTCACCGACATTTTTAGAAACCCATCTAAAAAGCTCTCCTGCCAATCGGTGGAGAAGAGGCAGACAACGAAAAGGAAAAAGAGATATACAGATATGGTGAAGTTTAGTTTGGACTTCACCCACTTGAATTTTGTAATGAAGAAGGCGATAGAGGCCACCATGAACGCTACTCTGAATAGGGCAATGGGAGTCTTTAAACTCGTCAATAAACCCATTGCAACATCGAGGACAATGTTGACAACGGGTATCCAGAACCCTAGTTGGAGTAATGTTTTTTCAGATTTCATCCGATTATTTCTCTTTCAAACTCAGCGAGAAGCTCAACATTCTTCAACAGTAAATCTTCTGCATTCTTGAAAGTAAATGTATTGATATGTCGTGCGTGATCCATGTCAATTCCGTTCAAACGTTTTACGCGATTGAAATAAATGAAGTAGATGAATTTCAGTACGTCATCTTGAACATAATTGACATTGAATTTTTTCTCGAGACAATTTTCTAAAGTTGCGAAGTATTCTTCTTTATCGAGAGGGCGCATGACGAAGTTTTGCCCTTTGTAGAACGCGTCACCCCCTATCAAACATGGCTTTCCATAGTAAGCGATTTCCATTCCTATAGTGCTACCATAGATTAACCCGAAACTCATGTGTTCGATGAGAGCGTAGGAGTTTACTTTATCTGCAGCATCATAGAGCACGATGTTTTTTGCATCACCAATCCATTCTTTTATTTTACCACCAATGAAATCTTGACTTGCAGAAACTAACTTAAGTTCCGCTGGATGTACTCTAATGACAAGTTTCTTTTGAATGTTATTTTTTCTCCAATATTGAATGACGTGATAGATCCAATCATTCATTGATTCGAAGAGTGGATTTCTTCCAAGCACCGACGTATCGAAATTAAGATTTGTGAAGAGCGCAACGAATTCTTCACCTTTGAGTGAAGGGTCTAACTCCCATTCTTCATTCAGTTTTGCATACATCTCCTTACCGCCCTTCAATCCCTCAATAAAGTTTTTAGCCGCCAATCTTTTTTCTGAAGTGAATTCCTGTTTGATGTATTCTCCCCAATATTCATCCCAATTGAGAAGCATTACTTCGTTGTTCTTTTTATAAATCCAAGAATTGGTGCCGACGTATGTTTCACTTGTTACATAGTCTATAGACTGCTCTGAGCAATGGCTGCGTATAAATGATTCAAAGGATAGAGTACCATTGTAGATAAGCACCAGTTCAGGTTTGTGGTCAAGTGATTTGATGAAATTTGACCAAGCAATAGCGTAGCGCACATTAGACGCTAAGAATTTTTTGAATACGCGAAGATGTTCACTGGTTTCTTCGAGCGAACCGGTGTAGAAAAATCTAAGCACGGATTTTTCAGTGAATCGACCAACATCATGGTTATTGAAAGTGTATGCTCGACAATCGTTGAGGGTTTTGAAGTTTTCAATAATTGATTCTTCTTTTGCCAGAAGTGTTTCGTCTCCATAAGACGAAAGTGTTCTTGTATCAGCTTTCGTCTCTCTGTTTATTACTTTGTATGGATCGTAGCAATTTGCGCAAATAGTGCCGTCTTCTTCTTTGGTTTTTCCAATTCTTTCATTGTTACAAAGTGGCAAGTACTTATCGCAAACTAGAAATATAGCGTGATAGCCTTTCTTCTGAAGATGGCAAACAATCATTGAATTGAGAAGAAGAAAGATATTGTTTCCTCCGCTCATGAAGGGAATTACTATGGTCTTTGAACCAGCTGGTTGGTCTTTTTGAAATGCATTTTTGAAAGCCGCAGAGAATAGACGATAGTTGAGGTCTTTTTGAAAACGCTTTTTTATTCCTGCTTGCTTTAATGTGAAATTTATGATAGGAACAACAAAAGGGAGCAAGCGTGTTTTATCAAGAAAATTGATAATGGGATATCCAATTTTCTTGTATGCTTGAAGCCTTTTTAAGTATGAAATATTTTGAGTAGTGTGAGAACTCATACGGTCTTTGTTTTTTTGAAGAATCTTCTGAAGGCCTTGAATTCAGTGAGGTTGAATTTCTTTATCAAGAAGATTCCGATGAGTGCAAAAATGAGAACTACTGGGGAATAAATGAGCATTATTTGCCAAGTACTTTTATCAAGAAGGAAAGTAATGACCCATTGATTGAGAAGTAGTATTGCTAAAGTACTTGCAAACAATAGAGTATAGAGTTTGGCAAAATACTTTGCATCAAATATTTCTGGTCTTTTTTTGTAAAGCACTGTGAATAGAGCAATGGAAACAAAGAATTTACCGAAAACTATAGCGGCGGGAATTGCATAGGAATAAACTTGAATCAACCCGAACATGAGGGCACATTCAATTAGGAAGTTGATTGCAATGATTCTGAAAAGTTTGCGGTATTCACCCTCAATATACATGGTGCGTGACAAGAAATTGAGCATTAAGTTCGGAACAAATCCTAGTGTTAGAATTTGGTAAATCGAGAACGTCAAGTCAACGGCGTGATTATCGAATTGGCCACGCTTATAGAAGACAAGAATGAGCAGGGGACCAAATACGATTGACAAAATTTGGAAGCCGAAAGCGAGTTGCGAAAGGAGTTTCTCCATTTTGTGCGTGTACTGCACATAACTTTCTTCGCTCTCTGCTTTTTTATTTACTTGTTCGATGTACGTGGTCGTTAGTATCGAAGAGAGCATGGCCATTTTAGGCAATTCTGTCAACGATTTGGAATAGTTTAATGCACCGAGAAATCCTGGTTGAAGGTATCTACTGCTCAATGTTCTTTCCCAAAATGTAGATAGTTGATTGAGTAAAGTTTGTCCACTGAGATTTATGACTTTCTTCATTATCTCTTTTAGTTCTTCTAGCTTTTCGTTCCAATGATTTATTCTAAAAATACTACTGAACTTGAGATTTAACGCATACATGAAGAGTAAAGCGTTGACAGTAGAAGAGACGAGAAGACCAATGGCAAATGATAGTATTTGATATTGATCTACAAGAAGTACAATTGTGATTATTCCAAGAGCTTCTGCAGTCAAACTGGAAATGACGTAAAATTTGTATTTGCTTTTAGAAAATAATAAATGTTGCAATGAAGACACCATTGCAGCAGGTATTTTAGAGATAACAACAATGATTGATAGTGATACAAAAAGCTCCATTTTATCTGCGTCAACCATGAAGAGTTTAGCAAAAAGTGGAAGTGTTAAAAAGTAAATGGCGTTGAGTATAATGGTGATTAATAGAATTGCAGAGACGAAAAGCACAACGAATGTTTCGTCGTATTTTTTGTCTTTTTTCTGACTCGTTACCAATATTTCTCCTGCACCACCGGCAATCATGCTTGCGAGGATAGCAGGTGCTATTTGAGCTATAAGCAAGATATCGATGTTAGCTGAAATCCCTAAGAAGAACGCCATTAGCAGCTGCTTGATAAAGCTGCTGCCCTTGATCATCAATTGACCAAGAAATAGAAATCCTGAATTTTTGAATTGTGATTTCTGCATTCGTATTAGTTCTGATTAAGCATCTTGGTGAAAATGCTTAAGTCGTCTTTTTGCTCTTTTATAGTTTTAAGCTCGGCATAATTATCATTGACAAAATGAAAGGTTTGCAACCAAAGCCCATGTTTGAATTTCAAATCAATGGCATCATCGATTGCCACTTCGTTTACAGCAACACTTCCGTGTAGTTGTTCAAACAGTTTTTCCATTGGTTGGAAGATAAGCTTTCTTTTGGCAGTGAGCACTTCTACTCCCCATCTTCCGGGTGATAGCCAATTGGCGCGATAGGAGAAAAGAACGTTTTTATCTGTTTGGCCCGCACCAGAAAATATAGCTGGATTGTGCCAACTCAATTTCCCGGACGTAAATGAGGCCATTTCCCGGGGTTTTCCCATTAAATGGAACCCAAGGTCGACCACGTGGGTGGAGTTCGCTAAAAACCAGTTCTCTTTAACTCCTGGGGCCTTTTGAAGTGGTTCGATCGTGTGTGCCCATTCTGTGAACTCGAAATTACCTGAAAGTATTCCGCCGTCTTGAGCGATTAACTCTTTGGCTTTCAACACGGAAGCGTAGAATCGACGGTTATATGCAATAAAAACATGCGCCTGATGTTCCGCCGAAATGTGAGCCAAAAGATTAATTTCCTCGGCATTCATTCCCCCTGGTTTTTCCAAAAGGATGTTCTTTACGCCAGATTTAATAAGTGTTACTGCAGATTGCAGTAATGCCTCAACACCGGTTGTAACTATCGCCTTGGTGTATTTTGAGTTGCTGTTTTCTAAATGGTTTTCTAGACCACCGCTATAACAATTGTGATTCGTTTTTTCTTGAAACTTGATTGCGCTAGAATCGGATTGACATACGACGTCATATTCGATTTTCAAATCATCTAGGATCGGCGCGTATTGCTGTGCCATGTTTCCTGCACCAACAAGAAGTAAAGACGGAGTTGTTTTCATTTTTACGTTATTGGAAGAAGATCTGTTTTTACTTCAAGACCATTATTGTACACTTCTAAGAAGGATTGAATAAAAAGTCTATGGAGAATATCACTTTCAGAATACGTCGGAAGCGCACACTTTTTTTCCTCGAATAATTTGGTGGCAAGAGTGCAACTTAATTCACTTTGGTATTGCATTGCAAAGGAATTAGAGAGACCATCCGAAGAAATTATTTCGATGGTGCTTCCTTCTTGAATTGTCCAGTGCTTTTCTCCTTTTGAAATGGAGAGCTTCAGTGGTGATGGCTCGCCTTCGCTAGAAGTAATAACACAGGTGTCATGATGATTAGTTACAGCTTTGATTGTTCCATAGAATTCAATGAAGCCCGAGCGTTTGCTTTGGAAACAATTTTTATCGACCCATTCGTTTTGAATTTCAACAACAGAATGTCCTGTAAGAAATTGGAAGAGATCTAATACATGAAGCCCATTGCATGCGAGCCCCCAATTGTTTCCCTCCACTTTCATAGATAGGGTTCCATGAGATTGATCTATTTCTTTTTTGAAATATTCATAGCAACTAAACATCCTTCTTGGATGATTCACCCATGTTGATTGCTTCTTTTGATTCAGCAGATTTAGTATGCTATCATATTCATCTAGTTTTTGAAAAAGCACTTTTTCTAAAACGAGAAATTCAATAGTTGAATGATTGAGAAGTTGCTCAACAACATTTTTGCGAACGTTGGCACTTGTGGCAACAATCGCTAAATCAATATTAGTAGGCAATTGCGAAATAGAAGTGCACCAAGTTATTTGATGTGTGTGTTCTATTTCTAATGCACGTTTTTTTGATAGTTCCAACGAAATTTCCGATGGATCAACTACGTAAATTGATTGTGAAATATTTTGTTTCAGCAATCCTTGCAGATGCCTAGATCCGAGCTGTCCGGCTCCAATAATCAAACTTTTTTTCATACTAATTTATATTGCAGTCCAACCTCCATCTACGATGAGGTTTTGACCGGTAATATATCCTGCTTGATCGGAAAGAAGGAATGACACTGCCGGGGCAATGTCTTTTGGATTGCCCATTCTTTTCATTGGAACTTTCTTTTCATAGGCTGCAACAAATTTTGGGTCTTGATTATCGAAGATGCCACCAGGGGAGACGCTATTTACACGCACATTGAATTGACCGTAATAAGATGCGAGATATCTTGAGAAATTTATTAATCCACCTTTGATAGCGCTGTATGCTGGTGCTGTTTTGAGCGCTGTATCTTCATATATCGTAAAGTCATTTCCAACCACGCCATATATTGAAGCGATGTTTACAACCGCTCCTGACTTTTGCTTTCTCATTTGTTTCAATACTTCTTGGCACATTACGAAGTAACTGTTGAGTTGCCAATCCACATTTTTTCTCCAAGATTCTGGATTTACATCTTCGAAGTGTGAACCGAAGTCTGGTGTTCGCGGATATGCATTATTAACCAGACCGTCGATTCGTCCGTAATAATTTATTACTGCTTGAACGCTATCGCGAATGGATGCGTCGTTTGTAATGTCGCAGGGCCAAGTTAAATTCTCTAAGTCTGCTTCAACATTCAAGTCGAAATTGATTGGTACGGCGCCATTTGCATGGAGGTGACTCATCATTGACTGTCCGAGTAAACCACTTCCTCCGGTGACAATTATGATTTTATTTTGAAGCATTGGTTAGACAAATTTTAAGTGTTTCAAGAGACTCCTCAAGTGAATTCATCATTGGTTTTTTATTGTCAATTGCATCAATGAAGTATCTCATTTGTTCGGTGTAGGTGGCTACATTCGGAATATCACTTTTGAAAAGAATATTCGAATTGGCATCTGTGATTGTGGAAGTTAAAAGGTTCACTGTTATTGTCGTGTCCTTCGTTACAATTTCGATAACGCGCTTTGGATTTCTTCTGAAATAATTTAGTGTAATTGAAGCATTCATTTTTTCATACGAAAGCCAATAATGAGCTGAATCGATAGAGGATATCTCGAGATCAGAAACTTTGGAAAGCGATCCATACCATGATTTGGGATGTCCAAAAAGCCAAGTGATGTAATCCATTTCATGCGTAAGATCTAAATGCACACCTCCGCCAAGTTCCGCTTTAGCGCTGTAGTTTTGACGATAGTCTTGTGTTGGTCTCCAACTTGGTAAATAACTTCCACAGTAGGATTGGACCTCGAGTACAGAGCTTATGTCAAGATTATTCTTGAGCCATAGGATTGCGGGATGAAATCGGAAATTGAATGCAACGTAAGTGCTTGTTTTGAACTCTGCAATACGACCGAACAAATCGTCGGTTTTATCGAGGTTAATTAAAGCGGGTTTTTCAATAAATAATGGGACGCCTAATTCGCAAGCCTTCCAGATAGTTTGGTAATGTTCTGAAGACGGATTACTAATTAGTACAAAATGAATGTCTGCTGGAATTTCTTTCCAGTCAAAAATATTGGTAACACCTTCTACTTGATTTGATTGAGAGGAGCGCAGAGCGAAGATCTCAACAGATGCGTTGATGCTGCGCAAAGCGTTTATGTGCTTTGAAGCAATTGATCCAAGTCCGATGATTATTACTCTCATAGTTCGAAATCAAGTAAATTATTTTTCATCATCAATTCCATCATTGTGAAATCTAGTGGATGATCAAGATCGAAACAAATGTGCTCCATTACGAAGGCTAAAGATTTTTCTGTAGTAGCTCTTTTCTGATCATCAATAAAAAACGTTCTCCTGTAAATATAGAAAGATGCATTCATGTCGTAAACAGGAGGCGCCTGTTGTCTAGTTTTCACGGCATGACTTTGCTTGACTAGGTTTACATATCCATCTGGAGCGAGTTCAACCATGTTGAAATACGGATTCCGATTGGCATGATTTACAGAGAATATGTTATATGCTTCTGGTTTTGACATCAACTGTGCGAGCGCCTTGTCAAGGTCTTCTATTGTTCTAAGCGGTGACGTAATATCAAGATCCAAAAGAAAATCAAAGGACTTTGATTCCTGTTCTTCGGTATAACGTAGAATATCTTTAAGCACATCTATTTTTCCGGCCGTATCTGTGGCCAATTCTGCAGGACGGATGTAGGATGAATGAAGACCAAATTGTTTGGCAACCTCTATTATTTCCGGACTATCTGTACTAAGCGCAATGGACGCACTGTGTTTCTGCGCAAATTTCATTGCGGTATCTATGGAATAGGCGATGAGCGGCTTTCCATTGATTGGACGAATATTTTTTCCTGGAATTCCTTTTGAACCCCCTCTAGCACATAAAGTGATTAGAATGTTCATTAGAGATTGATTAGGTTAATGTCTTCTTGTGCTTTTTTATAGTCGTCATGTCTTCCGATATCCAACCAATATTCGACCATTGGATATGCTACAACTTTCTTACCCTTAGCAATTAGTTCATCCATCAAATCTGTAGCATTGTAAAAAGTATTTTTCGGAATAAGATCGAGGACGCTTTTTTTCATGAAATATATTCCAGCATTGGAGTAGTGCGTGTAGGATGGTTTTTCTTTGAAGCCCGTAACACTTAATCCCTCTGTTTCCATTACTGCATAAGGGATATTTACTTGATATGGAATACAAGCTACTGCGAGATCAGCGTCTTGTTTTTCAAAGAATAAATAGAAGTCTTCAAAATTGATATTGGTCATCAAATCGGAATTCATCATTAGAATGGAATCGTGTTCAAAGTTTGGAATAAGTGCCAAAGCCCCTGCGGTTCCTAATGCTTCCGTTTCTTCTACATATTGAATGTGCATGGATTTTTCGGTTCCATCTTTCAAGAAGTCTTTGATTTTTTGTCCTTGATATTTGATAGAGACCCAAACATTGAATATTCCGAATTTGCGCAAACGATCAATGTTATGTTCGATGATTGGTTTACCACCCACGGGCAACATAGGCTTAGGTGTAGTATCAGTCAACGGGCGTAAGCGTTCACCTCTGCCGCCGGCCATTATAACTGCATCAGCGGGGATGAAGGATTTTAGTACACGGAAATTAACGATATCAATAATTCGATTTTTGCTATCTACAAGTGGAAAGACTTTGTAGTTTTTTTCTCGTAATTCTAAAAGTTTTGGCAACGAATATTCTCCCTCCGCTATTGATTTTGGATTTGGTTGTATAAAATCAGTAAGAGGGGCATCAAGTCCTTTATCAGCTATAAACCCCCTGCGCAAATCCCCGTCTGTTAAGGATCCTATGAGGGTATCATTTTCATCCACAAGAAAAAGTATAGCATCGGTGGCCAGTTTATCCAGCATAATCATTGCGGATTTAACTGATTCCTTTTGGAGGATTAGATGTTTTCTATAATCACTCATAGTGTATTCATTTTAAGTGCATCAAGAATGATTGGCGCAGCGAGTCCACGTGCATAAATATTTTTTCCTTCGAATTGAAGTCCAGAAATTTTTTGTGAAGCCGCGATTATTTGAGTGGTATCAAACGCAACGTGTATTACATTTTCACTACAAAGTCTTCCTTTCTGACGGTCTCCGATATTGATCACGTATTTGTTGAATGAAGCGGCTTCTATGATGCCGCTCGAAGTATTTCCAAGCAGAAAGTCGCAGTATTTCATACACGTAAAGTATGATTGTGTACCGAAATTTTCGATGGTGAAAACTACCGCTGAATTTTCTTTTTGAAGTTGCTCAAACTTTTTGCGAAATACCGACCCCATAGTATCAGCATTGGGCATAGTGATAATCAGTTGGTGCGTTGAACATAGCTCTTCTAGCGCCAGAGAAGCACGTTCAGCGTATTCCGCATTATTCTCGAAAGCAACTGTTTCAGGGTGTATTGTAATAAGTATGGAAGGCTTGGATAAGTCTATGTTCCATTTTTCTTGGAATTCTTCTTTCGTAAGAAATGGAATTTCACTCAGATTATCGAGGCTAAGTGCTCCTGTTACATAGACGTTATCACTTGTAAGCGTGAGTTGAGTAACTCGTTCTTTAAATGCATCAGCAGAAACAAAGTGCATTGACGATGCTAATGTAATAGCATGTCGATAGGTGTTATCTATTGCTCCAAGAGTTGTTTCGCCCCCATGAATGTGTGCGAATTTTATTTGAAATGGTATTCCAGCGATTACTGCCGCTGCCATTTCGAAGCGATCTCCGAGACACAATACCCAATCGAATGTATTTTGATTTGTCGCCCAGAACTTTGAGAATTCCATGTTGGTAAGCGCGAACGATTGAGCCACGGAAGCAACGTCATCAGATGGAAGGACCGTATCTATTTCTGTGGAAATTTCGAATCCTTGATTTCGAATTTCTGTTTTAGTAAGGCCGTAATGCGATGAGGTATGAGATCCGAAAGCAATAATATTGAGTTCGAATTCTTCATTTTTTGCACGCAATTTCTTCAACAATGGAAGGTATATTCCAAAGTCGGCGCGTGAACTTGTGAGAACACCAATCTTTATTTTTCTAGATGTTCCCATAAAAGTTTTGTTTCTGCTGCGAGATTTTGATTTGTTTTCTTTCCAATTACATCGTCCATCAGCATTGGTGATATACCATCGCCAGGACGGCGCATTACGAGCATTTCTGCGGTAAGGACGGTGCCTTTCACTATGTCACTATCAATATGAATGCTTTTTCGTGCAATTGCTTTGTTGGGTGTTTCTGAAGCACTAGGTTGCTTAAGTCCATTTCCGGAAATGGCCAGTTCGATATTTCTAATCGATTGAACCATTTGTTTTAATTCCATTGGCTCGAGTGATGCCACGTGATCTGGTCCTGGTAGAGTTCGATCTAAAGTGAAGTGTTTTTCAATTACACGCGCGCCTAAGGCCACAGCTGCTATCGATACTTCGATTCCAAGTGTGTGATCTGAATATCCAATGGTTGTTTTGAGTTGTTGACCGATTTCATTCATCGCGTGCAAATTGACATCCTTCATGGGGGTTGGATATTCAGTATTGCAATGAAGTATGGTTATGTTTTTTCTATCCGTACCTTCTTTTTCAAGAACAGAAATAGCATCTTCAATCTCAGTCATATCAGCCATTCCAGTGGAAATGATGATAGGTTTTTTCTTACGAGCAATATGAATGAGATAGGGTTTATTTGTAATTTCTCCTGATGGAATTTTGAAAAAGTCTATTCCTAGATTGTCTAAGAAGTCAATGCTTTCCTCGTCAAATCCGGTAGATAGAAATTTAATGTTTTTTTTATCTGCGTGCTGTTTTAGCAAATGATGCCACTCATCTGGAAGCTCAAGTTTTTTGAGCATGTTGTATTGTGAGTCATCACCGTCATTGATATTCTGCGTTTGATAAGACGCTTTCTTCGCTGATTTACTTGTGATTTTATCTGCTTTGAAAGTTTGGAACTTAACATAGTCGGCACCAGCTTCAGCAGCAGCGTCTACCAAGGCTTTCGCCATTTCAAAGTTGCCATTGTGATTAACACCAGCTTCTGCTATTATGATGACTTTTTTATAATCCATTACTTTATTTTTTTTGCTGGCACTCCTACCCAAGTTTCATGTTTCCCTACGTTTTCTATAACTACTGAGCCTGCGCCTATTGTAGCGTATTCTCCGATAGTTATGCCTTGTTTTACTGTCGCATTGGCACCAATGAATGCATGATGTCCAACAGTTACATTGCCTGCAAGAACAGCCCCTGGAGCGACATGAGAAAAATCATCAATGACACATTCGTGTTCGATGATTGCACCAGTATTAATTATGCATCCTCTGCCAATTTTTGCCATTGAATTAATGATGGCCCTTGGCCCTACGAGCGTGAAATCACCAATTTTGGATGTTTGTGAAATATGCGCACTTTTATCTATAATTCGAATGGGCTGAAGTTTTTTGCCCATTCCATATTCTATCATTTTTTCACGAAGTGAATTGTTTCCAACCGATGGGAAGAAAGCAGTTTCTGCATCTAATTTTGTGAGATCAGCTTCTGTTTCGCTACCTAAATAGTGTAGATTATGAGGGTTTATTTCTGCCGGTTGTTGGTCATAGTATCCGAAAATGTTAATCCCCATGGATAGAGCGCAATCGGTAACAACGAGAGCGTGACCAGAGTAACCGAATAATATTACATTCTTCATAGCTGATTGATTCTTACACTGCTTGGAATATTGACCAATCGGTCTTCAATATTTATGCTGTTCTTTAAATCATCTTTGATACAGTCTTTGAACATGTCAAGCTTATGCATAAGGCGCCAAGCGGGACGT
>JBJOKO010000020.1:0-15316 GCA_046046035.1 Bacteroidota bacterium
GCATAAGGCTGATAAGGGATGGTGAGAATAGGACCGGTAATCGTTTGTTCTTGGCCCCACTTCGAACTGACTTCGCTGATTGCTGCTGTTTGCGTTAATTCCCGCTCGACAATGAGCTGCTCTATCATGATTTTGGGAATTAATAGGAGGAGAATTAATACGAGAATTACACCTATTTTAAAATAGATGTTCTGACTTAAGGGTGTGTTCATTGGTTTATTTGGTTTTACGCACCCGATAGCGACAATAATTTTGATATATTGCGGTTGTATGCCGGCGTTAACAGAAAATGGCAATTGGCAGCCGGTAGTTGGTAGTTGGTAGTTGGTAGTTGGTAGTTGGTAGTTGGTAGTTGGTAGTTGGTAGTTGGTAGTTGGTAGTTGGTAGTTGGTAGTTGGTAGTTGGTAGTAAAAAAGGAATTGAAATTATAATAAAAGCTCTTGATATTTACATCAAAAGTCAAACATCAAACATCAGACATGAAATTCGTTTTTACCCTTGGTTTTTTCTTGTTGGCTTCTATTGGGTTTACTCAGGAAGTACAGAAAATTACGACAACAATTCAAGACGTTAAAGTCTTTATGAGTGGTGCGGAATTGCACCATGTTGCGAGTTCGCGTATTAAGGAAGGAAAACAAGAATTGGTTTTTGTAAACCTTTCTCCAGACCTTGATCCAAACACTGTTTTGGTAGAAATAGAACCTAAGGATGTCACTATTCTTTCGGTAAGTAGTAGAACCAATTATGTGGATAGTGGACTTGACAATGTGAAGATCGCTGGCATAAAAGATTCAATCGGAATTTATTGGGATCGCATGTCGATTTTAGATAATAAATTGAAAGTTCTTGAAACAGAAAAGTCTTTGCTTTTTAAAAATGAATCAATAGGAGGAACGTCTAATAATGTTCCTGTAGCGGAGATTCAGCGTGCTGCGGATTTTTATCGCAATAGAATGAATCAGATTGATGAAGAGATTTTCAAGATGCGTAAAGACCGTGATAAGGCAACAGAAAAATACTACAAGTACAATCAGCAATTGACTGAATTGAATGCGCAATTCAATCCACCAACATCAGAAATTAATGTGGTGATTGTTTCGAACAAAGCACAAAACGTTTCTTTTTCTGTGAAATATCAAGTTGCCAATGCAGGATGGGAAGCTAAATATGACGTGCGTGCATCGGGTGTGACCAAGCCTGTGGAGTTGGTTTATCGTGCCAATGTTTACAATAATTGCGGACTCGATTGGAATGGAGTTAAACTCAATTTGTCAACAGCAGATCCAAAACAGGGTGCGGAAAAGCCAAGATTGGAAAATTGGGATTTAGCGAATCAGCGGAGAAGGGATATAGATGAGGAAGATGGTGTTTATCAATTCAGTTATCGAGGTAATGTCATGTCGCAGGAAGAGTCAAGGGTTTCTGATAAATCTTTAGACATGAAAGTACAAGAGAAAGCAGATGAATTTAAAAAAAAGAACCAAGCCCCTCAAGTTGCTCAAGAAATGATAGAAGTAGCGGAGTTGAATGCCGAGTTTGATATTATTCAGAATTACACTATTCTATCAGATGCCAAGCCGTATATAGTGGAAGTAGGTGTTCATACGCTTCCAGCAACGTATGAGCATTATGCCGTACCAAAAATGGATTTGTCGGCCTTTCTTACAGCACGCGTAGTTGGTTGGAATAAATTAAGTTTAGTGAGCGGCAGTGCAAGCGTGTATTACAATGGAGCTTATCTCGGAAGTTCATATATAAATACTGCCATAGTAGATGATACATTGGTATTGTCTTTAGGCAGAGATAAAATGATTTCGATTACTCGCGAGAAAAAATCAGAGGAGAATAAAAAGCAATTCTCTGGCAGCAATGTAAAAGAGACCTTGACCTACGAGATTATAGTAAAGAACAATCGTGATGGACAGGTGACCTGTGTGGTTGAAGATCAGTTGCCAATTTCTTCTTCATCTGACATTGAAGTAACCGCAATCGAGACTTCGAATGCAGAGTTGGATAAAGAGTCTGGTAAACTATCGTGGAAGCTCACTCTGGCGCCAGGTGAATCACGAGTTATCAAATTAAGTTATTCTATCAAAAGTCCAAAATGGCGTCACATCGATGGCGATCGCCGCCATTTGCAAAGATCAAAAGCGAAGTTTTGATTTTGAATTTCGGATTTCGGATTCCGAATTCCGAATTCCGGATTTCGGATTCCTGATTCCGTATTCCGAATTCCTGATTCCGAATTTCTGATTTTTACTTCAAACTTCAAACTTCACACTTCACACCTCAAACTTACATTTCACTTCAAACTTCATCCATCACACCTCAAACTTACATTTCACTTCAAACTTCACACTTCACACCTCAAACTTGCATTTTCCCTCAGCCATCAGCCATCAAACCTCAACCATCAAAAATCCCTATCTTTGCCGCCGCTCAATAACCAAGCATGGAAAAGATAGTATTAGGCGTGATACGAGAGGGTAAAGTACCTCCTGATCACCGCGTCCCTCTCACACCTCAACAATGTATTGAGGTGATGGAGAAATTCCCTCACGTAAAAGTGATCGTACAACCCAGTCCGATTAGAAAATTCGTTGATTCAGATTATAGCAACTTAGGCATCGAAATGTCCGAAGACCTTAGTAATTGCGATATTCTCCTTGGCGTAAAAGAAGTTCCGATTGATATGCTAATCCCAGAAAAGACCTATCTTTTCTTTTCGCATACCCTGAAGAAACAAGCGCACAACGCGAAACTTCTCAAGGCTGTTCTCGACAAAAAGATCCGATTAATCGACTACGAAACCATACGAGATACCAATCACAAACGTATTATCGGCTTCGGGCGATACGCAGGGATTGTAGGAACTTATGAAGGTTTTAGAGCTTTTGGAATAAAGCACAAATTGTATGAGTTGAAATCTCCATCTAAATGTGCTGACCGCAAAGAGATGGAAGAGGAGATGAAAAATATTACCCTTCCTTCGAATACAAAGATTGTTGTTACAGGATTCGGTAGAGTGGGGAATGGAGCTGAAGAGATTCTCAAACTTCTTCCAATCACAAAGGTTACTCCAGTTGAATTTTTGACGAAGAAATTTGATCACCCTGTTTATGTGCATTTAGATACGCATGAGTACTACGAGCGCAAAATTGATGGTGGTTTTGATAAGAAGGATTTTTATAATAATCCTGATCACTACTTCAGCGTGCTTCACAGTTATGTGAAAAAAGCAGATCTCTATATCGCTTGCCATCTCTGGGCTTCAGGCAATCCTCCGTTGATTACGAAAGATGATGTTGCACATAAAGATTGGAAATGCATGGTGATTGCAGATGTAAGTTGCGATACCGATGGTCCAATCGCCCCAACAATCAGGGCTTCTAAAATTGCAGATCCATTCTTCGGATACGATCGTTTCAATCATGTTGAAACAGATTTACACGATGCAAATGCCATCTGTATGATGACAATTGACAATCTCCCTTGCGAGCTGCCAAAGGATGCCTCTGAGGACTTTGGAAATGAATTAATCGATAAAGTATTCCCGCTTCTTTTAGGCGAAGATCAAAATGATATTATTTGGAAAGCAACAGAAACAACTCTTGAAGGCGAATTAACTCCGCACTTCGAGTATTTGCACGATTACGCGATGAATGCGTAATTACTTTCCTGACTGATTTGTAAACTTGAATGTGATGGTGCCGCTTTGTTTCTTAGCGGCACTTTCTTTTGCGTCAAACTTCCATTTGCGCGCATAGGTCAAAGATTCGGCACGAATGCACTCATCTGTTGCACTTGCATTATCAATCCACGCATTGGTGACTTCCCCGTATTGATTCACGTCAATATGCACGATAACCTTTCCTGCCGATTTGCAGCGGTATGTTGGTTTCGGCGATTTTGAAGGCTTGCGACCAGCAAGATCAAATTCAGCTGACACCGCACCAGCGAAACTTTGATCTCCACCTTTTGGGTTGGTGTTGTCCGGGTTTGGATTTTTGTCTTTATCCGATTTCCCAGGATCTTTCTTGTCTTTTGCTGGATCTTTTACGCTGTAGTCCTTGTGATTTGTAGCTAATCTGTCTTTTTCAGCTTGTTCTTCTTGGCGTAAATTTTCGGCAACCATAGCTTTGATTTCGGCTTGGGTCATTCCCGAATAATTCACATTTTCATTTGTACGCTTGCTTCCCGCTGCGGCCAGAAGATTTTTCACCTCTTCACTCATGTTGGAAGGATCTTCTAATTGTTCAGGTGTCAACTCGGGTTCTTCAAAAGCCAGTTCGATTTCGTCAATGGATTCGTCCACAGTTTCTTCCGCATCCATTGCCGGAGCTGAGGTCATGAGATAAATTACCGCGAAAATGAATATATGTGCTGATAATGAGATGATTACGGCGTTTAAAATAAAAGCAGTTCTCCCTTCTGGTTTTGAATTAAGCAAAACCTTAAGACGGTCAGAACTGTTGTTTATTTCCTTGGTTTCCATTGAGATATGGTGGTAACTCTTTTTTTCTTACTTTCGTATACGGCAACGAAGGTATGCTTTAAAAAGTTAAAGAATTTATAACGGCACAATTTTTTAGATAGCATTTCGTACCTTCGCTACCGAACGTAACGACGGAATAAATAACTTTTAATAAAACAAACAAACAGACATTATGAAAAAATTACTTGCATTGATTGTTATGGTTGCATTCTTCGGTGTTGCAGCTAGCGCTCAAACTGAAGCTAAACCAGCTAAATCAAAAGCTAAAACTGAGAAAGTAGCTAAAGAATCTGGCGATAAAAAAGAAGCTTGTTCTAAAGAAACTTGCACTAAGTCTGCAGAAGGCAAATCTTGCTGCTCTAAAGATGGTGCTAAAGCTGAAGGAAAAGCTGAAGGTTGTTCTAAAGATGGTGCTAAGGCAGAAGGTAAATCTTGCTGCTCTAAAGATGGCGCTAAAGCTGAAGGACAAAAATGCAACACTCCTGACGGTAAATCTGACGGAAAATGCTGCGCTAAAGAAGGCGAAAAGAAAGCTGAAGAGAAGAAGTAATTCGTCTCCACTAATACTGAAACCGTCTAGTCATTGGCTAGGCGGTTTTTTTTTGGCCGGCTGTTGGCTTTTGGCTATTGGCTATTGGCTTTTAGTAGTAGGTGATAGGTGGTAAGTAGTAGGTATCTAGTAATCAGTCACCAGTAACTAGTAACCAGTCGTATCTTCGCTTTGTGAATTTGCATCAACTTGAATATATAGTCGCGGTCGATAATTTTCGACACTTCGCTACAGCGGCGGAAAAGTGTTTCGTGACACAGCCGACCTTGAGCATGATGATTCGTAAGCTTGAGGAAGAACTTGATGTTCAAATATTCGATAGAAGCAGACAACCTGTAGTTCCAACCGAAGCGGGAGAATTGATAGTGGCTCAAGCCCGCGCTATTCTTAGTGAGGCTGGGCGAATGAAGGAGATCGTTTCGGAACTCCGTGGTGAGATTAAAGGTGAAATTAAGTTGGGCATTATCCCAACTCTCGCACCTTATTTATTGCCACTTTTTCTACCAAAATTTCTAAAAGATTTTCCTGGTGTTCATGTTAAAATTTACGAGAATACTACGGAAGAAATTATTGAAAAACTTAAGCATAATATTCTAGATGCTGGACTTCTTGCAACTCCATTGAGTGATCCAGCTATCATGGAGAATCCGCTTTTCTATGAGCAATTTGTTGTCTATGGAAGTGATAAGGAATCTATTCTTAAAAAGAGTTTTGTTCTCCAAGAAGATATTGATGTAAATAAACTTTGGCTTCTGGAAGAAGGGCATTGCTTGCGCGCTCAAGTGTTAAATCTCTGCTCTTTGCGACCTACTGAAGAAGAAGGCCGACAATTGGATTATGAAGCAGGCAGCATTGAAACGCTAATGAAAATGGTGAATGCAAATTCGGGTATTACCATTATTCCTGAACTTGCTTTGCGTGATATGGAGAAAAAAGAATTGGATAAGGTTCGCTTCTTCCAACAACCTGCACCAGTGCGTGAAATCAGTTTAGTCACTTATCGACTTTTTTCTAAAAGAAGATTTATAGATGCCTTGTGTGAACACATTCTAGCTGCTGTGCCAGAAGAGATGAAAGATTACGAGCGTGGAGAAATAACACGCTTAACAGGAGACGATCAATAGTACTTTATTCCCATCACGCAGATATCGTCGATCTGTTCGAGATCGCCTTTCCATTCTTCAAAGAATAAATGAATCTTTTCTTTTTGTTCAGAAGCTTCCAAATGCGCGATTCGAAGCAATACTTCTTGCAATCCTTTTTGCTTTAGTTTCTTTTCATTAGGCCCACCGAATTGGTCTACATAACCATCCGTGTACGTATAGATAAGATCTCCTCTTTGCAATGCAAATGTGGTTGTTTCAAAACTCTTTTTATTCTTTTCGTCAAGCAAGCCTAGAGGACGACGAGTTCCTTTCAATTCAATGATTTCATTATTTCTTAGAATGACTACTCCCGTGTTGGCTCCAGCCATGTGAAGTAAATTCCATTTGGTGTCTATGTGGCAAAGGACGATGTCCATTCCATCGGAAGCATATTCGTACTCTCCACTATTCAATGCACTGGCCAACAGCAAATCCATTTCTTCAAGTATTGCAGATGGCGTGGCGTCTTTAACTCTTTCATAGGCTTCACGAACCAAATTGATTCCAAGAATACTCATCATCGCGCCCGGTACTCCGTGACCAGTACAATCTCCAATTGCGAACTTGAGATTAGACGATAATTCTGCGCTGTCTTTTTCTTCCGAAATCCAATAGAAGTCACCGCTGATAATATCCTTCGGTCTATAGTAAACAAAGCTCTCAGGAAACATACGCGAAACTTCTTTTTCATTTGGAAGAATGTTTCTTTGTATGCGCTCAGCGTAGCGAATGCTGGATAGTATTTCTTGTTGTTGCGTATAAAGTTCGTGTGTTCGTTCTTCAACTTTTCGTTCAAGAATTACATTTTGTTCTCGTTCAATTTTATTTAAAGCCTCAAGATTTTCGAGTGCTTGATCTTTGAAACTTTTAAATCTGTCTACAATCGCAAAGGAGAGAAGTATAACTTCTAATGCGCTTCCAACAAGCAATCCATAAGATGCAAAGAAATCGTTTTGTATCACACCAAGATTGGTTAATACAAATCCGAATACAACAAGCACCAGAACAAGGAATGCGATGAGGAAGAATTTAGCAGGCTTGAAGCCTTTTCTCAAAACACCGATAGTAACTGGAATTATGGCAAAGTTCAACAATAGAGTTAGAACATTTACACCTACTATTGAAATGTACAAGATAGGCTGGGTGTTGCACAAGGCAAGTAATGCATTCGTAAAAATGATGTATCCTAAAATGTCGAAAGCACGACTAGTTTTTGGATAGTAATTTTTAAGTTCTAAAAAGTTCTGACTAAATTTTAATAGAGCGAATACCGCAATTGACGCGAAGAAGGGATTGGTGACATTCGCGAGATATGGACTGTTCGGCCAAATGAATTGGAATGAATATCCAGTAAGGCATAGTTGCAATAACAACAAGTTCACGTTGTATTGCACATAGTACAAATTCGATCTTTCTTTAAGGATGAGATAAATGAAGAGATTGAATAGAAGTACAAACAGTATGATGCCGAAGTATGTTCCAATTAGTAATTGATCATTGAGATCGGCGGTTTGCAATTGAGTGTTATTCCAAATGATAATCGGGGCGTAAAGTTGCTCCCCACCGCTATTGATTTTTACAAAGAATTTTTTAGGAGCTGATCCCGCAAGAGAAATTGGAAAACGATAATTTCTGTGATCCACTGGACGAGATGAAAAGGGCAATAGGTCACCAGTTTCTCCGATTTGATGTAATTCTGTGGTTTGGTATTCGTAAATATCTACGATGTCCAAAACTGGATTTTTAATTTCTAGAATGAGATTATCTTCTTCGAAATTTTCAGGATCAAGTTCAAATTTCAACCAAATGTTAGAACGATTGAATCCGAAGTTGGGAACTGCATTGCCTTCTAGTCGAGTGAATTCTTCGTTAGACATTTTTTCAATGTCTTCGATTTCTTTGGAGTTGTCCGAATCAATAAAAACGAGAATATTTTCACCACGTACTTTCGTCGGTTCGCTTTCAGCTGCATTCGACGATGTTTCGACGAAACCTACAGCTATTAGAATGGCAATAATGGGAACAGTCAAAACAATGGCTGTGAGCCACTTGCCTAAATTGCTGTAAATTAATGAACTTGGTTTATTTGTCATCGGCGGACATTTACGCCTATGATGATGAATAGTTGCGCTATTTATGTTAAAAAAGAAAGCGGATTCCTCGTTAGGAACCCGCTTTCCACTACATCATAAAGTCAGGAGACCCGTGAGTACTAGACCACTCACATTTTCAACCGTTGGGTCAAAGATTGCGGTGGTTTTGGGTCAATGTTTATTCGGATATCGAATTGTTTATGCTTCGTATAAACAAGACGATTACCATTCTTTAATTCCAAAATGTTTTTCAGCCATTTCTGCTACTTGTCCGCCAATAGCAAGGCTTGCCGTTGCCGCTGGTGAAGGAGCATTTAGCACGTGAATGCTGTGGTCAGTATATTCTATTCTAAAATCATCACGTGTATCACCATCTTCTCGAAGAAGAAGTGCTCTTACTCCCGCTCTACCAGGATGAATATCATCCATTGTAAGTGAAGGAACAAGTCGTTGAAGTGTTTTTAGGAAAAGTTTTTTTGAGAATGCACGTCGGTACTCATCGATACCAAACTTCATATTACTGAAGAATAATTTCCAAGTGCCTTTGTAAGTGAGCGCATCGAATGTATCAACAAAACTGAAATCCGTTTTGCCATATCCTTCTCGTTTGAATGTGAAGACTGCGTTTGGTCCGCACTCTATAGAACCATCTACCATTCGAGTGAAATGCACACCTAGGAATGGAAAGTCAGGATTAGGAACAGGATATATGAGATGCTTTACTTTATGTTTTGCTTGATCCGTCAATTCATAATAGTCACCACGGAAGCCAACAACTTTTTCTTTGAGTTTTACTCCGTCTTTTTTAGCTAGTCGGTCCGCTTGAAGTCCACCGCAGAAAATGAGTTTTTTTGCGCGGTACATGGCTTTATTTGTAATTACTCTTTGAAGATCGCCATCTTTTTCAAAACCAATAGCTTCTTCGGAAGTATGCACTTGACTTGCTGGATTTTTTTTCACAGCTAGTTCCGCCATTTTTTCAGTAGCGCCTCTGAAATCGATGATTCCTGTACAGCCAACATATAGTCCGGCGATACCGGTGCAAAATGGTTCAATTTCTTTGATTTCATCTGAATTAACCTTTCTCATGTCTTCGATACCATTTTGAAGACCATTTTGATAGATTTTTTCAAGCTGTGGTAATTCGCTTTCTTCCATCGCGACGATAAGCTTGCCGCAAACGTCGTATTTGATGTTGTGATTTTTCGCGAACTCTACGAGTTCTTTGCGACCATTCACGCAGTTTACTGCTTTGAGTGATCCCGGTTTGTAATAAATACCGCTGTGAATTACTCCACTATTATTACCGGTTTGGTGATCTGCCAATCCTTTTTCTTTTTCAAGAAGAAGAATAGAAAGTTTTGGGTTGCTTTCTTGCAGTTTGTACATGGTCGCTGCACCTACGATGCCGCCACCAATTATTATGATATCGTAATTTGTTTCCACTCCACAAATATAGAGCTCATGTTTGACATTCTTATTATCATGTATATATTCGTGGCGCTAAACTAAGAATTAAATTGTATGAAGAATTTGAAACCAATTGCTGCAGCAATATCAATGTTTTTCTTTTTTAATGATATAAATGCGCAGACTGAATTGCTCGTAAAATCTGAATATGGGGCAGTTAAAAAACTAACAATAAACAATGATGACCCTGAGAGAATGCCCAAATGGACATCTGTTTTTTTAGCGCCGGGTTTCTTTGTTACGAATGATGGGGCGGTTACTGGAAAGTACACATTTGGTTATCGATTTTCGGATAAAGTTCAATTGGATACAAAATTTATTGTGCCATACGGTAAAGGTTCTGATTTTGCCATTGCTTATTCTAAAAACAAATTGAAGGAAATTTCTAAGATGACGCTTGATTTGAATGCGCGCATCGATTATGAATTAATCTCGAAATTGAAAACAAAGATCAGAAATACCAAGATAGGAGGGGTTTATACAACTGCATATATGGCCAAGATTCCCAGAATAGTTAAAGTTGGTTTGGGATTTACCGGTGGGATAAATTACTCACGCACACCAATTGTTGAAGTATTCTATTACAAAGATTATCCATCTACTCCTTCAAATTGGAACAGCTTTACAGGAGAGCACTATATGTTGAATCAGGCACAAACTACCTTATTAGGAGGTATCTATTTTACAAAACAGCAGTCCTACTCAGTTA
This sequence comes from Bacteroidota bacterium, assembly GCA_046046035.1. Lineage (GTDB taxonomy): Bacteria > Bacteroidota > Bacteroidia > Flavobacteriales_D > Sanyastnellaceae > JAIXWP01. The sequence goes on from JBJOKO010000020.1 coordinate 10,463, forward strand.
CTTTTGAGGAAAATACATTTAATTATAATGGATGTTTGAAGACATATTTCCTATTGGGAGCGTGCTTGAAATCAAGCATTGATACTTACGAATGGAAGAGAGCGTCTTCTTATGATAACGACGGAACCATGACTAAGCTTTCTTATGATTCAGTGGATGGTTTGTTGAAAACGGTAAAGAGGATGCATTGGCGAGCGGGAATCGATTATTTAGTTTTTCGACCAAATGCTGTACTTATGAAGTATTATAATGTAGGAGTAGAATTTGGTGTAAATTCATATTATCAAGCGGAACGAAAGTCTTCTCCAAAAGGGTTTATCTCCGCTCATATAGGGTATGCTATAGGTAAAAAACTGAATTGATAACCTTCCTTTATTTAGTTTTTTAGTATGTTCGTGGCATGAGTAAAGAAATTTTGGATCAACCTTCGTCGGAATATGTTTCTATGAAAGGGAATAAGAAGATGCAGCGTGCATGGACTATGTACGATTGGGCAAACTCAACTTATAACCTCGTAATTGGTACAGCAATTTTCCCAATATTTTATACGGCTGTTACCACTAAACATCAGTTTGAAGGTAAAATAGCTGAAGATGATGTATTGTTCTTTGGACATGTTTTCAAAAACACTGAAGTTCTATCTTATGCTTTGGCGTTAGGTATGGCGATAGTATGTATTCTCGCTCCAATGCTTTCTGGTTTGGCGGATTACATGGGTAGAAAGAAATTCTTCATGCAGATCTTTTGTTATCTCGGAGCTCTTTCCTGTATGTCTCTGTTTTTCTTCGATATGAATCGTTACGAAGCAAGCATGTTGAGCGTTGTTTTTGCGTGCATAGGCTTTTGGGTGAGCTATGCATTCTCGAATTCTTTTCTCCCCGAATTGGCTGAACCAGCTGATCAAGACAAGCTTTCAGCGAGAGGTTATAGCATGGGGTATATAGGCAGTGTAATTTTATTAATACTGAATCTCATTATGATTCAAGTATTAGAGATTCCGGACGCTGTAAAGTGGGCGTTTATTACTGTTGGTGTTTGGTGGGCTGGTTTTGCTCAAATTACTTTTCGCACACTTCGAGAAAAACATACCGGAAAGGGATTTTCCAAGGGCGTTCTATCTAACGGGTTTAAAGAATTGCGCCATGTTTGGCAAGAGATGAATCAAACACGTCGCCTGCGTCGATATCTGATTGCATTCTTTATCTTCAGTATGGGAGTTCAAACCATTATGCAAATGGCCTCTTTGTTTGGAACAAAGGAAGTGTGGCAAATGGATTCTGAAACGGGTCAAATGATTCGCGGTTTGAAAACCGGTCAGCTGATTATGGCTGTTCTAATGGTGCAAGTGATTGCAATTCCTGGAGCCTTTTTCTTTTCATTTTTATCAAAGAAATTGGGGAATCTTTTGACACTTAAACTAGCTCTGGTGGTATGGGCGTGTATTTGCATTTTTGCTTATGCAGTGGTTAATACTCCTATTACGTTTTATATCGCTGCGGCTAGTATCGGTTTTGTAATGGGAGGAACGCAGTCATTAGCACGAAGCACGTACTCTAAATTTTTACCAGAAACAAACGACCATGCTTCCTATTTCAGTTTCTATGATGTGACTGAAAAAGTTGGTTTGATTTTCGGTCTGTTGTCTTTCGGATTCTTAGAAGGCTTTGGTGGAAGTATGCGCGTTTCTATTCTCGCGCTTATAACATTCTTTATTTTAGGTTACCTCGCAGTTCTGATTGTGCCTAAGAAAGAAGTTGAAGTGAAAGGCAAAACTTTTCCTGTTTAATTACAAGTAAAAGTATCCTGCAAGGGCGCATAAGATGATTCCACCGCCCATGGTGAGTTTTGCGAACAAACTTGCTTTTGTATAAGCAATTTTATGTCTGCTGCTTAGTCCGAAGTAAATAGAAATCAATCCTGGTAGTATCACTAGGATCACAACTCCAGCGCTTTCAATAAGGTTTTCCAAGAGGCGGTAGCCCAGGCTATGGTAGAAATAGCTCACAGCGATAAGACAAAGTAACATCATGATTGATGCGTACATTTTTGCGAAGTTTTCTCCGAGCACTAGTGGCAATGTTTTGTATTCACCAATCTTATCGCCTTGCAAATCTTCTAAGTCTTTAAAGGCCTCTCGGCTCAATGAAATTAGAAACGCAAAAAGGCAATACATGCCTAGCCATTTCCACATCGATTGAATAATGCTTTGCACTTCTGCGCTTTGACCGTAATGTTGGGTTAATCCAATCATTTCAAATATTCCAGCCCAAATGGGAATCACTGCTACGCAGATTGCAACTATGATATTACCAATGAAAATTTGTTTCTTGAAAATGGGCGAATAGAACCACAATAGAGTCGCTATAATTAACGGAATGAGCAAAGAGGTCCAAGAGTGAAATTTGTACGCTAAATAGCATGAAAATAGAATTGCGGTGATGTTTAGTCCATGGTTGAGGGCCATAGCCACCCTTCTTTTGACTGTTTTACCAACAAGTACTTTTTCTGGCTTGTTGATTTTATCCACCTTCACGTCGAAATAATCATTGATAATGTTGCCACTCGCTGTTAATAAAATAACAATCAGGGTGAGTATGAAAAAGTCCAAATCGCTCATTTGGGGCTCAATTCCAATGTGTTGCTGTTGGATTATGGGCAAAATGATGAAATAGCGCAGGACATACATAGTCAAGGCAACAATTCCCAAGTTGATTGGGCGCGCGAGGCGAAATATGGATGTCAGGGTTTGCAATTTGAAATAGTTGAAATCTTTAGAGGCAAATATGGTGCAAGGTCGTGTAAATTTGCTGCCCTGAAGTTGGATAATTATATGGAAGAACCGATTCAAGAAATTCCCTCTACACAAACCGAGGTTGTTACTGCTAAACATATTGTAGTTTTTGGCAAGCACGACTATATTGTCGAAAATGCGCAAAACCTATTAAACAAAGGCGGCTACACTACAACTGGCTTTGTGGAGGTAGCGGGTGCTATTGAGTTTCTTAAATCACAACCTGTAGACGCTGTCTTCATGGGTGGTGGTGTAGATCCTCATGATCGTATTGCTATCAAAGCGGTAATTGACGCTGATTTTCAGCACGTGAAAATTATCGATCACTTTGGTGGTCCTGCTACTATTCTTACAGAAGCTGAAAACGCTTTTAAAAAGTAATCACTTTTATTTTCCCAAAAACGCTGAGTCGATCAATTGATTCGACTTGTTTTTGTATAGCGCGTAATTGAAGCCTGGATGTATAGCGTAGGCTCCCGTTTCTCCTGCTTTGTTGATGGCAATGAATGCAACTTGATAATCTTCTGTCATGAATGAATTGATCTTCACGACACGTCTAACAGCTTCTTCACATGCTTCTTGAGGTGAAGCACCTTGTCGCATTAATTCTACAATTAGAAAAGTAGAGCAGGAGCGGAGCACTGTTTCACCAAGTCCTGATCCTGTTGCTGCCCCAACTTCATTATCAACATAAAGTCCAGAACCGATAATCGGACTGTCACCCACACGACCGCGCATTTTGAATGCTAATCCGCTAGTTGTGCAAGAGCCACTGATATCGCCTTGTCTATCCATGGTGAGCATACCAATGGTGTCGTGATTTTCTATATTGATAATCGGCCTGTATTCGCTTTTCACCAACCACTCTTTGTATGCTTTAATGGCTTCAGGACTTTCGTAGTCTTCCAATTTCATTCCTTGAGAAAGGGCAAATTGCTGAGCACCTTCACCAACCAACATCACGTGCGGTGTTTTTTCCATTACCATTCGTGCAACAGTAATAGGATGTTTTATTTTTTCTAGAAAACTAACAGAGCCAGCTCGCCCTTTACTGTCCATTATGCATGCATCCAAAGTGGTGTGGCCCTCTCTATCGGGAAAACCGCCAAGACCCACTGATAAATTGGTGTAGTCTGCTTCAATAACTTTAACACCATTTTCAGCCATATCTACGGAGTTGCCTCCTGACTCAAGAGATTTCCATGCTTCTTTGTTGGCTTGAATTCCTGCGTTCCATGTTGAAATAACCAAACCATCTTTGAAGACAGGTTTGTTTTTTTTCTTTGACCGAACATCCATTCGGTTTTGTTCGCCGCGTGCAAATAAACCAAGTCCTAATGCTGCTGCACTTAAACTTGATTTAGTAAGGAATTGTCTTCTTGAAGTCATAGATTAATTAGGGCTTTCAACCATTTCTCGTTTGAGCGTTTCAACTGTATCTGCGGGCAGATTTTGCATGTCCAACAACATTAAGCCATCTAAGGCATTGTTGAATTTTGGATCAGCATTGAACGCGAGAATTTTGGCGTTTTGTTGAAGATATTTTTTTAATAGAACAGGCATTGTGAAACTTGTAGGCTCTATATCAGAAATGATTTTATCCATTTTCTTCATATCGCTGCTACTAGCATCAAGCAACACATTTGTATCTATATTTTTTACTTTAGGTCGAAATGCATTTTTAGGCTCAACGAACTTAGCTAGTTCGTGATCAAAATAATTTCGCTTGATAAACTGAATGATTAGTTCTTTCGAAACTTCTTGGTAGCTATTTGATATCGAAACCGGACCAATGATGTATCTGAATCTAGGATTCGCAATCAAGTAGAACAAAATTCCTTTCCAAAGTAAGAAAAGTGAAAGTCGATGTTTTTGATATTCTTGGGTAATAAATGAACGTCCTAATTCAACACTTTGGCGAAGAATAGGCTTCATTTTAGTTGACATTCTAAAGAGTGAACTAGTGTAAAGTCCCTTGCTGCCGTAGCGAGATACGATCTCTGGGCCATTACCTATTCGATAAGCACCAGCGATTTTCTCAGCTTTTCTATCCCACAGAATTA
>JBJOKO010000021.1:0-15306 GCA_046046035.1 Bacteroidota bacterium
GATTGTAATTCCCTCTAGCAAAACGTTGTCGCGATGTGCAATGATCTCTTTCCAGTTTTCTTTAGAAGTGGCGTCAACAGATGTTTCCATCAAGCGGAAATTCTTAGCATTCCAGTTTGTAACGATGTAGAATTTGTCACCGTAGTGATCTATACCGTATTCATGATTTCTTTCGCGTGGTTGGATTATTTTAAATTCACCGGCTGGATGATCTGCATCAAGCACTCGGTATTCTGTTGAAAGCGTTTGATTGCTTCCGATAACCATGAATTTTTTGCTTTTAGTTTTGTAAACGAAGCATGAAAATTCTTCATCTTTTTCTTCAAATACGAGCACATCTTTATCTTGAGCTGTCCCAATTTCATGTCTCCAAATTTGATTGTCGCGAAGAGTTACCGGATCTTTTTTAGTATAAAAAACTGTCTTATTATCATTAGCCCAAGCTGCGCCACCAGAAGTGCCTTCAAGCACATCAGCAAGCATTTCTCCAGTCTCAAGATTTTTGAAATAAACAGTATATATGCGACGGCTAACGATATCGACACCATAGCACATTAGTTTGTTGTTTTCAGATATATCATAAGAACCAACAGCCCAATAATCTTTCCCTTCTGCTAGTTTAGGTCCGTCAATTAGAATTTCTTCTTGACCTGTTTCTAAGCTTTCTTTTTTACGACAGTTGTATGCGTAATTTTGACCAGCTTCGAAGCGCGAATAATACCAGTATCCATTATTTTTTACTGGTACACTTTGATCAGTTTCTTTGATTCGACCTTTCATTTCACTAAACAAATCCTTTTGGAATTTGTCAGTGTGTGCCATTACATCGTTGGTGTATGCATTTTCAGCATTTAAATATCCTAGTACTTGATTTGTTTGTGCGTCACGATTAGCTTCTTCGGCATTTTTTTGTTCATCGCTTAGGCGCATCCAATAATAATTATCAATACGTGTATCTCCATGAGTTGTAATTTCATGCGGAATTTTTTGAGCAACTGGAGGTGTAGACATAACAGGTTTTTTTTTGTTTTTTTCTATTTGCGCGAATGACGCGAATGATGTCAAAATTAATATGACTATAGAGATAATTTTCATTGAATTTTTCATCACATCATTTCATTTATGGTGCGAAAGATAACTACAAAACAGAAAGCGCCCCTTCGAAAAATCGAAGGAAGCGCTTCTGTTTTTACCCAAGAAAAAAATCTACTACTTGAAAATTTGTTGTCTTGCGAGTACTTTATTGTCTTGTTGAACATCTATGGTGTACACACCAGTTGAAAGACTGGTCATATCGATTGTTCTTACTTGACCTTGATCGGCGTTACCTGTCATTTTCATAACCAATGCCCCTGTGGAAGAGTAAAGAGCAATAGTTGCTTTTGATGCTGAAGCATTTTGGAATGAAATCACCAACGCATTACCCATACGCGTGATTATAGCTTGAGGGCCTTCCACTTCTTCTTCAATACCAACTGTAGATTCTACTATAGCTGTTGAAGAGGCAATGTCAGAGCAATCACCATTATCAGCAACACAAAGGATTTCGTATGTTCCAGCGTTGTTGACAATGAATTCGAGGAAGTTTTGATCACCACCATCGAAGCCATTAACTGTCCATTCGTAAGATACATTTTGTGATGAGTTAGCATTTGCAGAAATGGTAACAGTTTCTCCAAGTACTAGACTTAGTTGTGGTGTATTTAAAGTGATTTCAACATTCACCGCATTCTCGTCTGTAAGGTTGATTTCAAATGTTTCGCTATAACAGTTTGAGCTAATATTCACAGTGAATTCTCCAGCGGGAAGATCAGTAACCATTAGGTATTCGTCTTCAGATGTACCGCTTGAAATCACTGCTCCTTCAGCGTTTACAATCGAATAATTGAAACTGTCAGCATTCGTAGTAATCATTTCCAAGCGACCCGACATACCGCTGTTGCAATAGTCGATTGTGGTTTGAATTTCTGCACTGATTATTTCTGGTTGTGAAATGGTCACTCCAACTGAAGCGGCAGTGCACATTGCATCTACGTTTTCGTAAGTAACAGTGTAGTCACCTGCAGGGAGTCCAGAAATGGCACCATCCGTTGCATAATGTACGTTGCCGAAAACATCTTGAGCCATTACGGTCCAGCCTTCACTTGCAGAGGTAATCTGAATTGCGCCATCTTCATTTCCGTTACAAGAAGCATCAAGTGCATTAACATGCAATGGAGCATTCATGTTGATGACTAGTCTATAGCCAGCGTAGGCTGCGGTAGTGCTCAATGTAATCGTTTCTCCTTGTAGCATTGGTATTGTTGTACCAGTTACAAGATCTTGAATAGTGATGCACACTCCTGTGGGAAGATTTAAAACTTCTGAAACAGAGAATGTATAGTCACCTGCTGCTGGCATTTCCACAAATAATGGGAATGAAATGGCGTCATCAAATGCGTTGATTGTATTGATGCACATTTTTACGCTATCACTTCCTAGTATAGCAAGCTCAGGTGCAGTTGTAACAGGGCTATCCCATTTAAGTGCATCGTAAGCGACGTCGAATGCATTTGTTGCATCGTCCATTATCGTAAACAGCACTTCATCTGTCATTGTTCCTTTAGTAAGGTTGAGACGCACCAACATTGATTCGTCAGTGTTTCTTTGGAAAGCTGCGTCAGACGTAGATTTTACCGACTCAGTGAATTGCAATGATTGGTTTAAATCAGTTGCCTGAATAAAGAAAGCTTGCCCACTTGCAATGTATCTGTTTGCTGTTCCTCCTTGTGAAGATGCGTTATATGCGCGGTAGTTAGATTCGGTTGCATTGTATACGTAGTATGTGCTATTCCCAGTGATCCAAGAAGTGCTCGATGTATGAAGCGCTTGCCAGTCGATTGCACATGGGTAAACATTACCCACAAGGTTCCAACCATCAGGGTTTAAGCTTCCAGTTCCAGGTTCTACATCAGTATAGTCTAATGGAACATTGATATTACCTTTTTGGAAATCGCCGCTCATCGAGATGGTTGCTGCATTAGCATTCATATATACTATATATCCAGCTTTGGGATCCATAGCATCAGTGACGTTTGAAACACCTGTCCATCCCATGTTTTTGCTTCCAGGTACTGGTTCATCATAGGTGTACAAGCTCATAAAATTATATGATGGATAATCAGAGCCAGGGAAGCCTGTTGTGATTATATCATCATTCCAGTTCTGAATAGTTTGATTCAAAATTGGGTTGGTGAGATATACCCAATGTTGCGGTGCTTGTGGCACAAATCTTTGCATTGTGATTTGACCAATAACATCTGCACCAGAGTGGATTTCACCAATTGATCCAGAACCTTGAAGATTTGAAATCAAAGTGAGTTGGTTGTTTGTATTGAATGTTCCTTCAATTGGACGTAATTGTCCTTTAAGTGAAACTGGAATATTCGCACTAAGCCCAACTGCATTATCCAATTCAATGTTATTAAAAGTTGCTGTGCCGGTTCCATCTATTGTTTGAGCACCATTGCCAATAAATCGGAAGGTGGATGTCCCTGGGTCAAAGGTTCCGTTTTGAAGAAATTGACCAAGTATAGAAACTTGATTTGCGTTTGAATTTAAAGTTCCAGTTGCATCAATGGTTAAATCGTGACACTTAAGTGTTTGATTGATATCTATCACATGTCCACCTTGAATAACAATGCTAGTGAACGGTCCAGATGTAATTGTTTGTGCTGTGCCAACTGGTTGTGGTGCCCAAATCGAACCATCTGAGTTCCCTGTAGATTGAGAGTAATAAGTAACTGCACAGCTTTGTTGGTCGATTGTAATATCGTCCAAACTCAATTTACCTTTCGTTGAAGTATTGTAAGCATAGTATGCCCCAAAATATCCTGTGTGATCCCAAAATGTATCCGTTACAGATCCATAATCAACAAGGTTATCGAAATCACCATCTAAATCCATTTGCAGATTCCATACACCATTGGGATCACGTGTAACTTGGAAACCAACTTTACCTTGTGCAGTGCCCCAATCGACAGTTGTGGTTAGGATAGAATATAGCATATCGTTTTCAGTTCTACAAAGTCTTACATAGTCTTGTGTAGTTCCGAATGGCATAATAGTTATAGCATAGCCGTCGATAAGTTCGTTTGCAATGTCGTCGTTGATATTGGTTAAACAAACGATAATATAATCTGAGTTGTTTGGTTCAGTGTTGTAGTGATTGAGGTTGAATTTCCAAGTTGTCTCGGAACCTTGAAGTCCAGCTCCATCATAGGCGTATGAGCACGATGCCGCTCCAGATGTTGTCTGTCCAGAATCTACATGTCGAAGAGAATAAGAGCCACTAATTGGTCCGCTTGTAGAAGCACCAAAAGCGTTGGCAGGTGTAAAGTTCCAATCACTTGCATTACCTGCTTCAAAGTTTTGAGAAGCTAGTTGCATCATATAATATTCGTTATCCGAAAGAACGAGTGCAGTTGACGAAATTGAACCCAACAAGGCAGCATATCCACCGGATTGATTTTGAAGTTCAAACGAAAATGCATTTTCTATTTCGCAGGTTGCATTATCAGTGATAGTAATAGTAACATTTTGACTTGTAACACTTGCGGCAGGGAAAGTAATAGTTTGTGTTGTGTAGTTGCCGATTGCAGCAGCGTCACCGCTCGTAAGCACAAGCTGCACTGTGGTGGCCAATGTAGGATGAGGATTAGTAATTGAAACGGGAATTGTTATTGTTCCAGCGGTTTCGGATGAAGAGTATGAACTTGATTCAAGCTGAACTGTCGTGTTAGGTAGGCAGGGTTTGAATTGAATGTTATCAAATTCTGTTGTCCTTCTGTTTGTGGAGCTTAAACCCGCAGCCATGTTTACCTTGAATCCAAAGTAGTTTGTTCCTGAAGGAATGTAAGTGTTGTCTGTTCCAGTGCCAAGTGAAACAGTTGTATTCGTTGTTGGGTCGGCCGTTGGTAATGCTCCAGAACCATTGGATACTGGAACGGTAGAACAGTAAAGTTGCCAAGCACCAGTTTCGCTTCTAACGACACGAATTGATAATCCGAAGTCACTTCGAGTAGAAGTTATTGCTGTATTTGACACGATAATATCAGTGCCGTCTTGTGCACCATTGAGCATTCGTTGAAGTCTAATTTCATGACCACCTGTTCCATCACCAATAATAAGGCGGTAGCCATCTACAGTGCTAGATTCTAAATTGGACTCATTTGCATAGAGCCAAATTTCAGCAGTGCTTGTTGCGGAATATTGGAATCTTCGGCCGATCCAGAATGCCCATTCTTGTGCAGATTGCCAATCAGAAATAGGAGTTGTGAGATGGTAAGCTCCACCAGCATTTGTGGTGGGGTCTAATCGAAGAAGATTGGTATTTGTAGTTCCAGCACCAATAGTAGTTGAGCTTTGAATATCCCAATCATCTGTTTCACCAGACCATACAGGTCCAGAGGTGAAATTACCATCATTGAAATTATCCACTACGTTGAATGAACAAGCAGGAGGCGGTGGTGCCGATAAGGGAGTTAAAGCTGTACTGCTTTTTGCAGCGCAGATAGAAAAGGGCAAGCCGAGAGCTACCCATAGGGTGAGGAAGAGTCTGTTCATGACGAGTTTACTTAAATTCCGTAATCAAAAGCTTGGTGAGCTGCGCAGAATCGTAGATCTTCCGGAGTAGTGATTTTTATATTCTCTCTGTTGCCTTCAACAAGATTTATTGCAACACCAAGAGACTCAACGACGGAAGCGTCGTCTGTGAAACTAGGGTTGTAGCCTTGTTGAAAGGCTTTTTTCAGCAGAGAAATTTCAAAACACTGGGGTGTTTGCACCAGCCGAAATTTGCTGCGGTCTGCTATTTCGTTTTTTCCATCAGCGACAAATCGAAGACTGTCGTTTACGGGCAAAACTGGAACAGCTGTGCCATTGATACGGGCACTTTCGTAACAGGTTACAAAAGTGCGTTTTGAGACAAGGGGTCTCACGGCGTCATGAATACCTACAATCCCTTCTGAATCAGGGATTTCGTTGAGTCCATTCTGAACAGAGAAAAAGCGTTCTTTCCCTCCTTTGACAACTTGATGCGGAATATTTAAGGCGATTGTTCTGCATAGGTCATTCCAATAGTCAACGTATTCTTCGTTCATTACAACGATGATATTTAATTGACTATTAAATTGATAGAAGCGCTCAAGGGTGTGAACAAGAATAGGTTTTCCGTTCAATTCAAGAAACTGTTTGGGTAGTTCTGTACCCATTCGTTTTCCTGAGCCTCCTGCAACTATGATGAGGGAATCCTGCATATAATGTTAGCAAAGCTAGTGACCAATATTAGGAAATTAGTTGAATTGTCAATTTTTCGAGTAAAATGCTTATTTTCACGGCGTATTTAGTTTTTCCTTACCTAAACAAATGTTTTAACCAAACTCTTTCCAATGAGCAAGATGAAAATCGCGTTCGTCGCGTTGTGTGCGCTTCTGTCTATACATGCAAAAGCAGGCTATGGAATTTGGCAGGCTTATTTGATAACAAATTTTGGTGGCACGAATGTCTACAACTCTTCAGGCCAAGATTTAGGAGATCCGACGGCTGTGTTAAATAATAATTTCTACGGTCGTTTTGAATCCGGCAATACATTTTTAATTAATGGTACCGAAGTAAAAACTTTCAAAAATGGCTCTGGCAACATTTGTAATGCAACCATGTATTATAGAATATATAGGACTTGCGATTCTCCGGGGAGTTTTGTTTCTGTGAATGCTGGGTTTTCATGCAACTTTCCTTGCACAGGTTTAAATAGTGTAGGCGATCAAAAATGGGCTGTTACCAACAGTGGAATCAACGTTTTGGCTGGTTTGACTTTGCCTGGAACTTATGTGATTGAAGTTTATTGGCAATCACAGGGCGATGATTCTGGGGGTTGCACATCTTTGGCGTATTCGAATAATGGCGGCGCTAATTACCGTGGATATTTCGAATTCAATAACACTGACGCATTTGGTGATGGAAACTTTAGTTCTTCCGTTACCTGGGGTGGAGAAACAAGTGAGTTTCAAATTGTAAATAATTCTGACGTTTCTGGTCTAATCGGAACTGAAAATGTTAGAACAAATTCAATGCGTTTGAATTCTTCATCTGCAAGTGATCGTCAAATTTCTACACAAATTGCAACCTGGGATTCTCAACAAGAATGGTCTTTTTGGTTGGGCAGAAGATCACAAGGCGCTTCTGATACCAACCGTGCTCGCGTTTGGCTCTATTCTGATAACAGCGATCTTGAGGCGACTACAGGAATCAATGGTTACTTCATTGAATTAGGAGATGTAGGTAACGATGAAATTCGACTTTACAAATGCACGAATGGAACCAATTCGGTGATATGGACATCTACAGCTTCTGTAGTAGATGGGTTAGTGGACTATGGAGTTAGTTTTTATATCACAAGAAGTCAATTTGGATTATGGACAATACGTACTTCTGCGTTGCCTCAGAACTCAACTGAAACGCAAGCAAGCCCTACGGCGCTGAGCTGTCCAATTACATCCAGCAACGTAGTTCATGGAACTGTAATTGATAATTCATTCGCGCCTGCAGCAAATGGTTATTTTGGCTTGATTAGCCGCCAATCAGCATCTGCTCTGCAAAGCATTGAATTCGACAATTTCAAATTTGTAGCGCTACCGCCAAATACTTATGTCAACTATAACGTTTCTTCAAACACACTTAGTGAACCGACAAATGGTGGTGGTGATTTGGCTTTTACGATTCCTGTAAACATATTTAACCCATCAGGCACAGTTGCTACATCTGTGAGTGTTGTATTGACATCTGGCTCATCTTCTCGTTTACAAGGATATGCACCGCAAACAGTCACTTGGGCTGCGGGTGCAAGTGGATCACAAAACGTGACATTCTATATTGATGACAATGCCGTTTGCGATGATATCGAGACATTAGTATTTAGTCTTCAATCGGTTACTGGTGGATTAAATGCATATATCGCTTCCCCAACTACGTATACCCTCACTTTAGTGGATAATGATATGGGGTATGCTACGCTTCTAAGTGATGATTTCGAAGATGGAAATTCTACTGGTTGGACTGGCGCAGGAAACGGTTCATGGTCTGCGAGCAATTCGGCACCCTCTTCTGGAACATATAGTTTGAGACACTCAAATACAGGAGCTGTTGGAGCAAGTTCAGTTTATACTAGCATGGACGAGAATTCTCTTGCTGGTGTGACTACAACTTGGAAGTTTAATTTGAAAACGTTCAACCTAGATCCTTCAGGTGGAAATAAATGGCAAGTTTTCTTGGCATCAAACAATACTGATTATTTTGGTTCAACAACAAACGGTTACGCAGTGGGCGTTAACCCAATTCTAGTTGGTGATGCTGATATTGTTTACCTATGGAGAGTTACCAATGGTGCATTCACCCCAGTAATTACAACCACTTTGGATTGGGGAACCGGTCAAAACGAGGTTGGATTCGAAATCGTGCGAGACGAAACTGGTTTTTGGACTCTTAGTATAGACCAAACTGGAGACTTCGATAATTTAGTAAGTATGGGTACTGGAACAGATGTCGTTTATGACGACTTCCAGTATTTCGGTGCTAAGTTTATTTACACAGCATCAAACAGCGACAAACTTTCTTTGGATGACGTTTCTGTAATTCAAAAAGGCTGCAAGAATATTTATTATAGTCAAACACCAGGTGGAAATTTCAATGCACCAATTTGGTCAAATCAACCAACAGGAACAGCTGGTGCTATTAATCCAGGCCGCTTCACACGTATAGTGGTTCAGAGCGGAGCTCCTGTTGCTTTGGCTGGAAATGTAGTTTGCAACGACATTACGATCGATTCAGGTGCTTCTCTTACATTGAACTCAAATACAATGAAAGTGTATGGCAACTGGATTCAAGTGGGAACAGTGAATGTTGGAACATCAACTGTAGTTATGAAGGGAAGCGATGCACAGAATATTTTGGGAGCTGGACCAGCAACATTCTACAAGTTGAATATTGATAATGATTTTGGAACTGTCAATCTTCTTACTTCTACTCAAGTGAGCAATGCTTTGAGCCTAGTGGAAGGTACACTTCAAACAGGTGGAAATCTTTCATTGATGTCTACGCTATCTGGTTCTGGTTCTATCGGCCCAATACCTGCAACTGCTGACATTTCTGGAAACGTAACCATCAATCGTTTCTTCCCTACTGCTCCTGCAGGATACGTTTATATGGGAAGTCCTATTTCAGGATTGACATTGGCTGATTGGAACGATGATCTTACAACAACTGGTTTCTTGGGTTCTGATTTCCCACCTCCATATTCGTTCAACAATATTTACACCTATGATGAAAGCCAACCAGGCGGACGTAATGTGGGCTGGACTGGAGCTACGAATATTACAAACGCGATCGATATCTACAAAGGATACGCAATCTATCAAAGCTCATCAGCTCAAACAGTCGATATGACAGGAAGCATTCAAAAAGGCGCTGTGACTGTTCCTTTGAGCTATACAAGCAATTCAAACGGAGCAGATGGATGGAACCTTGTTTCGAATTTATATCCATCAGAAATAGACTGGATAGCGTTAGAAGCGAATAGTTCAGACGTGAATTTGTTCTACGTGTATGATGCAAACTTGCCTGGTTACAGAACATTCTCTGCTAACCTAGGAACAGGAAGTGCTTCACGTTATATTCCTCATAGCCAAGGTTTCTTTGTAAAAGCGACTGGTGCTGCTCAAAACTTGAACTTCATTGAGTCAGTGAAAACTAATACTGGCGCAGCTTTCGAGCGTAGTATCGAAGAAGCTTCTTTTGTTAGAATTAATATCAATAGAAATGGAGAAGGTGATGAAGCGTTAGTGGCATTCGCTGCGGAAGCAACAAATGCATACGACACAAATCTAGACGCCGAGAAATTCGAAAGTCCAGTAGAGACTTCTCCGGAATTGGCTTTGGTTTCTAGTGATGAGATGCTTCTCACAATCGACGCTCGTCCGATGCCTTCTGTACAATTGGAAATCCCAGTTTACCTTGATTTACCTGAGGCTGGAGATTACATTATCACATTTAGTGAAATGCAAAATGTTCCTTTGGCTTCTTGCTTAACCATCGAAGACACTGAGACAGGAACTATTACAGCAATTGAAGTAGGAACTGAAATTATTGTATCTGTTGATGCTCCTTATCAAGGAAACCGAATGATCATTCGGGTTTCTCCAAATGCTGTTGTTACTACAACTGATGCGGTTTGCAATGGCACTGAGACAGGTGAAATTACTGTACAAGTCCCTGAGGGAGATTGGAATTATTCAATCGTAAATGAACTAGGCACTACAGTTTATACTGGCAGCGGTACTTCTACATTTGATGCTTCTGCGGCAGGAACATTTACATTGGAAATTATCAATTCATTTGAAGCGTGCGGATCAACAACACATGAGGTTTTTGTAAATGAGCCAGCTCCTACTGAATTCAGTGCATCTTCAGAAATGGATTTGTGTAATTCATCCAATACAGGATCGGTATCGTTCACAACTACCAACGCGGGAGAGTATTCATATACATTAGTGGATGAATCAGGAACGGTAGTAGCTAGCGGAACAACAAACGAATCTCAAATAGTTATTTCTGAATTGAACGCGAGCAATTACACTTTGTCTTTGACAAGTGCATGTGGCAACTTCATTGCTGAAGTATCGACTATAGATGAGAACGCGATTTCAGGTTCGGCGTCAGCGGAATCGAATTCAATTCAATTTGTTGAAGGCACGAGTGGAGTTATAGTTCTTCATGCAAATGTCGACAATGCAACTTCAGTTGTTTGGATGCTTGGCGATGTTGTAATCGGTGAAGGTAGTTCATTGAATTATGAGGTCAATTCGGCTGGTGAATATCTATTTAGTATGATCGCATCGAACGACAATTGCTCACTTACAAGTGAAGTATTGGTATCAGCTCAAACTACCGTTGGAATTACCGAAGAATTGAACACTGATATTACGGTGATAAGAAGAGATGGCGGAGTTGCTATCAACTTCAATGGAGTTTCAGCAACATCATGCAATGTTGCCGTGTTCAACGCGATGGGTCAGATTGTTTACGAGAAAAACGGAGGAGTTGCTTCCGGTCAAATGATCTTTGTAGACATGGAAGGCATGGCTCAAGGAGTTTATACAATTAGAATTAGTAATAGAGGACAACTTTTGAAGGTGGCTTCTGTTTCGAAATAAGAGAATTTTTGAGTGAAAGCCCGTCTCGTTTGAAACGAGACGGGCTTTTTTTATGCTTTAAAAAGTGAGTTTCGAGACCCTGAAATTGTACCTCATGCCTAATGAATGCTAAAAATATTTGCAAGAAATACTGATAAGGCAAGGTAAAAATCTTAGATGAAAGACGTGAAAGTGTCGACGAATGATAAATGAACGTCGACAAAACGGAACTTGACGTGCATTTGTAACGTTAGACTGGAAAAGTCCGTTTCAAAGCGTGCTCCCATGATGTTTATCATCAAAATAAAAAAACATGTCAAAAATCTTTTCTTTAAAGTTCTTAGTTGCCTCACTATTGGTGACCTTCTTAGGCTCATCTAATTTGTTTGCACAAACTCCGTCCGTGGATTGCGGAACTGGAGGAACCGCTCAAGTAACAGTTGGTAATTGTTATTCGGGTTTATCGTTTGGATTAGCTTTAGGAAATCCGACAATTAACTCTTGTGGTGTAAGTGGCACAAATAACCGAGATGGTTGGGTGTGGTTCAACGCTGTTTCTAACACCACAATAATCAGCTTTACAGGAACGAATAATCGCAATGCGGCTTTGTTTGTATTCGAAGGTTGTGGATCTACACCTGTTTGTGCAAACGCATCAACAAATGGAAATGCAACTGAATCTATAACAATGTCGACCACACCTGGCAATACGTACAATATTCGTGTTGTCAGAGTCGGCGGTACTAATGCAACAATTGGTAATTTGTGCATTTTGAGAGGTGATGATGATTGCTCAGGCGCATTGCCAGTAATAGCAAGCTCATCGAATACATGTACTTCAGTTAATGGAACTACTGCAAATGCCACACAGTCTCAAGCGGGCTGCAGTGGAACTGCTGATGATGACGTCTGGTTTTCTTTTCAAGCCACAAAAACCTCGCATCAAGTAACTGTTTCACCAACGAGTATGTTGAATCCAGTTTTTCAAGTTTTTAGCGGTACTTGTGGATCTTTGAATTCATTGGCATGTATTAATAACAGCACTGGTAATGGAACTGCAGAATCCTCGAATATTTCAGGACTAACGGTTAATGATACATATTTCGTTAGAGTACACAGTAATGGAAATGGTTCAGGACAAGGAACTTTCGCCATTTGTATAAATCACATTGCTCCTTCGAATGATGAATGCAGTGGAGCGATTTCTTTAACACCTGCCAATGACGCAACGTGCAATCTTACAACAGGCACAACTGTAAATGCAACTCAGTCATTAGCTGGTTGTGCAGGAAACGCTGATGATGATGTATGGTATTCATTTGTTGCAACTGCTACTTCACACCAAGTGCGTGTAGAGAGAGGTGCTACAGGTGGTTTCAACAACGCTGTTTTTGAATTATTCTCTGGTTCTTGCGGGTCTTTGACTCAATACACTAATGGTTGTGTTAATGCTGCAAACAATAATAATGGAGCGGAAACAAGAAACTTTACTGGTCTTACAATTGGGGATACCTATTTTGTAAGATTATACAGCAACGGTGGAAATGGTAATCAAGGAACTTTTGGTATTTGTATTTCTACCATTATCCCAAGCAATGATGAATGTGCAAACGCTATATCATTAACGGTAAATAATGATCAATCATGCAGTTCAATTACAAGCGGTAATACGGACTTTGCAACTCAGTCATTAGCTGGTTGTGCTGGAACGGCTGATGATGATGTGTGGTACAAATTTGTGGCGACTTCATCAAGTCATCAAATCACAGTGACTAAAAACACTATGGTCGATGCTGTATTCGAACTTTTTTCTGGTACATGTGGAAGTTTAACATCTTTGGGATGTACTGACTATGATTTAGGAAATATTGAAACGAACGTCTATCATTCTCTAACTATCGGAAACACCTATTATGTAAGGGTTTATGACTATTGGGGAATCTTCACAGGAACGTTTGATATTTGCGTGAATGTGCCGTTGGATCCATGTGTTTCGTCGGGAACTATTGCTTCTTGCGGAGCTACGACGAATGCCACGGTAACCGGAATGGGGAGTTGGCATATTTACCCATCATTAGCTTGGTCGAATTACGGCGGAGAACAAATCTGGGAATACACACCAAGTTCTACTGGATCTTATGTGGTGGATGTTTTGACATTAACTGGCGGATATTATGTAGACTTCTTTTTCAAAGAAACTCCATGTGGACCCTCTGGTTGGACATATATCGACGATTATAACGCACCTGGAGCTGGCGCAGCTTTCAATTTGGTGGCTGGCACTACCTACTATATTTTGATGGATGATGAAGATCAAAATAGTTCAACAGTTTCTTTCCAAATTAGAAGGGAGGATAACACACCTTGCCAATCGTTAGTTTCATTTGGAACAAGTTCGCTTGCTTTATCAGAAATAGGCGGTTCTTTCAATGTGCCTATTTCCATTGTTAATCCGTCAGGTTCAAATAGTATCGATGTTACTCTAACCGCAATAAGCGGCGACTTATCTAAGATTGGAGGGTTCTCGAGCGCTGTGATTACTATTCCGGCCTCAACCGCATCATACAATTATTCAATCCCACTTTCAGATAATGCGCTATGTGATGATTTTCAAACAATCGTTTTTGAATTGTCTAGTATTTCGGGTGGTGATAATGCAGTTTTGCAAACACCAACAACCTTGAGCGCCGTAATTGAGGACAACGAAACAGAATATCAAACGTTGGTTTCTACTGGATTCGAGACAACAGATCCTGCATACACTTTTGATCTTTCTTCAACTAATCCTTGGACAGTATCAAATGTGAATCCTATTTCTGGATTGCAATCTTTTGTTTCTGGAGCTTCAGGTTCAGCTGGACAAAATTATTTCAGCACTGATTTGAATAGAACATATTATGCTGGCATGACTTCAATTTGGAGATTCCAAATCAATCACTTTGGAAATGAGCCAGACAATACTACCAAATGGCAAGTAATTCTTTCTTCAGATCAGAAAGATCTTACCTCAGCAACGCTTAATGGCTATGCAGTAGGTATTAATCCACTTACTCCAATTGCAGCAGACTTGGTAACTCTTTGGAAGATTTCTAACGGAGCATACACTCCTATTTATACAAGTTCAATTGATTGGGATGCGGGAAATACCACCGCAGGTTTTGAAATTATCCGTGATGAAAATGGATTGTGGACCTTGAACTATGATAGCAATGGCGGTTTTGATGCGCTCGTTACATTAGGAACTGGCACAGATGAAACATATAGCTATGCATCAAACTATGGTGTACGCTATTACTACGCAAGTGGTAATGGACAAAAATTAGCTTTCGATGATATGTCTTTCATTCAGAAGGGTTGTAGAGAAACAATTTATTCTGTAGCGTCTGGTAATAGTTCAGCATCTGTTTGGTCGAATACATCAAATGGTACTGCAGGCACAAAGAATATTGGAAGACTTACTACAGTGGTTGTTCAAACTTCGCATAATGTTGCATTGGACGAGCCAATGGTGACAAATGACCTTACTATTCTTGGTGGGGGTACACTTACATGTAACTCGCAAGATTTGATCTTGCATGGAAACCTTGATGTTATCGGTGCTTTATCAGCGACTAGCAATAAAATAGTTTTCAAAGGAAGCGCCGCACAGGTATTTACATATCCAAGTAACTTGAATGTAAACCATATTACACTTTACAACTCATTGCCTGTAAATTCAGGAGCTGCATTGACGCTCGGAGCAAATTTGAATCTTCGCGGAGTTCTATCTGCAGAGTTAGGAAAAATCGATGTAAACAACAATCTTACATTAATAAGCAATGCAACCGTAACAGGTTCTATTGGAGAAATTAAATCGGGTGCTGATGTAGTTGGAACGATTACAGCGCAGCGTTATCTGCCAGCTGCATTCCAAAACTATGTAAACCTAGGAAGTCCTATTACAGGCTTAACTCTTGGTGATTGGAATGATGATTTAGTTACTTCAGGTTTCCCTGGATCTGACTATCCTTCGTACAACTTCAATAACATTTATACATACAACGAAGTATTGCCTGGTGACAGAAACATTGGCTGGGTGGGA
>JBJOKO010000022.1:0-15292 GCA_046046035.1 Bacteroidota bacterium
CTGGAGAGACCGTGCATACTACACCATTCCTGGAACACGCCGTTTCCTTGACGAACGCCGCTCAATGGCTACGCTTGGATTCCGTTGTGCTATGACCCGCGTGGGTAGCCCAGCAGGTATCGGTGCTCGTAACGACAAATAATTTTTCTATCAATATAATTAACCCTCGTATCCTAGTTGATGCGAGGGTTTTTTATTTTTGGCCTATGCTTCAACCTTTGTTTGACCACTTTCTGAAATACAGAACTGTTACCACCGACACGCGTAACATCACTCCACATTCAATTTATTTTGCTCTAAAAGGCGAACGTTTCAACGGCAATCTCTTTGCTCAACAAGCATTGGATGGCGGAAGCGATTTTGCTGTGGTGGATGAAGAAGTGGAATCAAATGATCCACGAATTATCCGTGTGGATGATGCTTTGAAAGCAATGCAAGATCTCGCATTGATGTATCGCCAATCGCTGACTATTCCTTTCTTGGCTATTACCGGTAGCAATGGAAAAACGACTACTAAGGAATTGATTCACGCTGTTCTTTCTAAAAAATACAAAGTACACGCGACGAAAGGCAATTTGAATAATCACATTGGGGTGCCGCTCACACTTTTGTCTATTCCTGCGGATGCGACATTTGCTGTAGTAGAAATGGGCGCGAATCACCAACGTGAGATTGATAGCTATTGTCAATATGCATTGCCAGATTTTGGTTTGATTACCAATATTGGAAAGGCCCATCTGGAGGGCTTTGGCGGAGTGGAAGGTGTGAAGAAAGGAAAGCGCGAACTCTATGATTTCGTTTCGAAAAGAGGAGGGAAGGTTTTTGTAAATACCGAGCTTGCCAACCTTGATGAAGTTTCTCAGGGCATGGAAAGAATCCCTTACGGTTTCGAATCAGGAGATTTCAAATTGAAAATTACAGGCGAAGATCCATTTCTTCGTTTTGAATATGTAGTCGATGGGAATACGCACACCGTCAATAGCAAATTGAGCGGTGCCTATAACCTTTACAATTTCGCATCGGCTATTGTGGTGGGGAATTATTTTGGAGTGAGTCCTGAGGCTCAAGTGGAAGCCATGGAAGGCTATGATCCCGACAACAATCGTTCGCAGATTGTGAAGACGGAAAAGAATACGCTCATCATGGATGCATACAATGCCAATCCGAGTAGTATGGAGAATGCCTTGATCAATCTCAGTCGTCAGAAAGGCCCTTTGTATTTTGTGATGGGCGATATGCGCGAGTTGGGAGAGGAAGGTCCTGCGGAGCACAAGGCTATGTTGGATGTAGCGAGCAAACTCAAGTTGAATGGCGTGACGGTGGGCGAGGTGTTTTTGAAAGTGGAAGGCTACGATGCTTATCCTCGTTTTAAAGATGCGGAGGCTGCTCGAGCCTATTTGACGGGACTTGATCTGCACGATCACATGATTCTAATCAAGGGTTCAAGAGGAATTCGTTTAGAAGTCCTAAAAGACCTTTTTTAGAAAGCTGCTATTCGCCGTATTTTCGCGGCATGAACGCACCTAAAAATTTTATTGAAGAGCTGAAGTGGCGCAGAATGCTGCACGACGCTATGCCTGGTACAGAAGAATTGCTCATGAAAGGCAATACTGCGGGCTATATTGGATTTGACCCAACAGCAGATTCGCTGGGTGTGGGGAATCTTGTGCAAGTAATGACGTTGTTGCATTTTCAGCAATGTGGCCATACGCCGATTGCCTTGATTGGCGGCGCTACTGGAATGGTAGGCGACCCTTCGGGTAAAAGTGCTGAGCGCAATTTGTTAAGTGAAGATATTCTTCAGCACAATTTGGATTGCCAGCGCAAGCAATTGGAGAAGTTCTTGGATTTCAATTGCGGCGAGCGTTCCGCGCGCATTGTAAACAACTACGATTGGTTTAAGAATTTTGGATTCCTTGATTTTATTCGCGATGTGGGCAAGCGCCTTACCGTGAATTATATGATGGCAAAGGATTCTGTGAAGAACCGTATTAGCGGCGAAGACAGAGAAGGGATGAGCTTTACGGAGTTCACCTACCAGCTTATTCAAGGCTACGATTTCTACTACTTGTGGAAAAACCAAAATGTCATGTTGCAGATGGGTGGTAGCGATCAGTGGGGAAATATCACCACGGGTACCGAGTTGATCCGCCGCATGGATGGAGGAGAAGCGTTTGCGTTGACTACACCGTTGATCAAAAAAGCCGACGGAACCAAGTTTGGAAAAACAGAAGGTGGCAATATTTGGTTGGATGCAAAGCGCACCAGCCCATACAAGTTTTATCAGTTCTGGCTCAATGCGAGCGATGCCGATGTGGCGAACTACATCCGCATTTTTACATTGAAGACCCAAGAAGAAATTGAGGCGATGGAAGCAGAGCACGCTCAGGATCCTGGGCGCCGATTGTTGCAGAAAGCCTTGGCAGAAGATATTACTACGCGTGTGCACAGCGCCGAGGATTTGGCTACCGCTATTGCGGCAAGTGAAATCTTGTTTGGCAAATCGACTTCTGAAGATTTGTTGAAATTGTCGGAGAATGATTTCTTGGATGTGTTTGAAGGCGTGCCGCAGGGGGAGCTATCTCGCGCCGATATTGAAGCGGGAATGGGAATCGTAGATGTACTTGTGAAGTCTGGCTTCTTACCAAGCAACGGCGAAGCCCGCCGCGCGCTTCAAGAGAATAGTATTTCTGTGAATAAAGAGAAAGTGACAGGAGAATATGTGGCGAACGCTTCTAGTCTAATTAATGGCGCTTATATCTTGCTTCAGAGAGGTAAGAAGAATTACTTCTTGGTCAAAGCGTAGCGCTTCGCGCAAGTTTGAAGTTTGAAGTATGAGGTGTGAAGTTGGTTGCCCTTCGGGCAGGTTTGAAGTTTGAAGTATGAGGTGTGAAGTGGGATTTGGAAATAGTATGAAATAAAAAAGGCTCCCGAGATGGGGGCCTTTTCTATTTGTTTAGGAAATCATGAAATCTTGACCGGCTTCTTGCACCTTGGGAGAGGCAGCAGTACCTCGGTCAATGCTATATGTTAAAAGTTTGGTGTTTCTATTAGTAAGACTTATTTGAGTAAAAAGGGTTGCTTGTTTTGTCTTTTTATTCTGCGACGAGAATAATTGTGATTAAACACCATAAAGGGTATAGTTAGAATATTGGTAGAATATTCATGGATATTTTGAGAATTATGTATATACACAACAATTTAATTATTTGATTGCGAAAAAATCGAATTCAGTAAAAAAGTGGTATGAATATTTGATTTTGGGGAATTAAAATACTTTCTTTGATAAGAATTGAACTGAGCCACAGTTTAATTTAGACAGATTACCTAATTACAAAAACTAGATTAATGACCGAACGTCTCTACTCTCTTCGTGTAGGTGAACGGTTGCAATATCCCAGTTGGAAATCACTTTTCAGTG
Source organism: Bacteroidota bacterium (assembly GCA_046046035.1). Classification (GTDB taxonomy): domain Bacteria; phylum Bacteroidota; class Bacteroidia; order Flavobacteriales_D; family Sanyastnellaceae; genus JAIXWP01. The sequence continues at coordinate 3,422 of JBJOKO010000022.1, forward strand.
CGTTGTACGATACTGAAGAAGGAAGCATGTTGGATTGTGTTGAAGGCCGAGAAATGATTTTTCACATCTTGGATAAAATTGAAACTGTTCGCGATCGCAACGATGGATTTCATCCAGAATTAGCGATGCAACTTTTGAGCGATTGCAAAGCGGAATACCGCGCAGGAATGCCAATTACAGAGGTTAAACAAGGAATTGACCGACTCTTTTTAGGGTCGAATGAATTTCATTCTGTATTTGATATTCCAACTGCATCCAACTCTTATGTGTCAGAACGAATAAACAATGTTCTTGGAATTTCTCCTGAAGAATTTACTCCAATGAAACTTTATGGAATGTTACCCGAGGGAGGTATGCATCATCCTGAGGATGTATTGCATGTGCTTCGTTGGGGAAATATTGCCTACATCGTTTTAGGAATTCCAGGATTTGTTTTTCGTGCAAATGATGATCACTATTTAATTCGTCATCGAATTAATGTGAAGTCGAGTTCGATCAAACAATTGCGAGAAAAAGAATTTGTTTTAATAGAAAAGAGATGTTATCTCGCTCACGATACGCATACAGGTGAATTATTAAAACCTTCTATACACCTTGATAGATGGACGGTTTTGGATAGTGTGAAATCACACTATGTGCATCCAATGTTTGTGACTTCTCCGAATCAATCGAATGCAATGAATGCGATGATGTATTTATTGAATGCTGTGATGTTGAATTTCCCCGTGAGATTTTTAGTGTTGATGAATGAGCGCATGGAGCATGATCGTAATAAAGCCGTTGCGAATAGAGTATGTGAAAAGATTGAATATTATTCTGGTATTCAACCTGAAATCGATGATCAAAAAGTAGCGGACTGTTTTGCAAAAACTATTCGATCTAAGATGGAAGATCTGATTAATGTATGGGAGGCGAGTCCGACTAAAATTCAAATCAAATCAGATTCTGAAGCTGTGAAAGCTGCGATGCGATTGGGATTGCTGCCGATACCACCTTTTGTGGAGCGATTGATTTATAAGGGGATCACGGATTGATAGTTTGATAGTTTGATAGCGTGGTAGTGTGGTAGTTTGGTAGTGAGAGAGTTTTGAGTTCGAGTACGACTTTCTGGGGGCGGGGATGAAATTGTTTTATTCCCGCTCTTTGGTATCCATCACAATCGTAACAGGTCCATCATTGAGTAGTGTAATTTTCATGTCGGCGCCGAATGAGCCGGTGGCGCTGGGTTTGCCGAGTTCTGTATTCATTTGCTGAATAAAGTATTCGTACAATGGAATGGCTTGTTCTGGTCGTGCGGCTTTGATAAATGATGGGCGATTGCCTTTCTTGGTAGAAGCATGCAAGGTGAATTGACTTACGATCATTACTTCGCCATTGATCTCTTTTATATCCAAATTCATCTTGCCTTCGGCATCGCCGAAGATGCGCATTTGGGCTATTTTTTTTACCAACCAATCGGCATCTTCTCGTGTGTCCTCTGTTTCTATTCCAAGCAAAATGAGAAGTCCATTTTTTATGGCACTGTATTCTGCTCCATCAATAACCAGAGAGCAAAGACTGACACGTTGGATGACTGTTCGCATTTTTTATTTTAAATAAATTTCTAAGGCACGAATTTAATGAATGCCTTCCCATCAAATCTGTAAGTTCCATTTTCATGTGAGCCAAGCCAGAGTTGGTTTTGGTGATCTTGGTAGATGGAGAAGAGTTTGATTTGTTTGCCATCTTCGAGGATTTCGAAGTGTTCTAATTTTTGGCCATCGTATTTGTAAACACCATTGGTGTAGCTAACTATCCAAACATTACCGCTCGGGTCTTTGTGGGCGTCTAGATAATCTATCAGAGGTTCTGAAGGGTTTTCTGTGACGATAGGAATTCCTTTTTCTTTGGTGTACTTGATTTCGCGGGCACCATATTCATCGGGAGCGCTGGCGGTGCTGTTGTCGGGATCGACGTGGTATTGCGCCAAGGTATTGCTCAACCAAAAGTCGCCTTCTTTGTCTTCTACAAATGAACGGACACCATTGGAAGGTCCTTCGTGTATTTCAGTGGCATCCTCATCGCTGATCCAAGCGATGCTGCTGCCATCATAGCGAAATGCTCCGACCTGCGCTGTTCCAAACCAAATGTGACCACGCGAATCTTTGTGGATATTGTAAATGTCGTATGGACTATAGTTTGCATCGCCAAGTTTGGAGGCTTGCATTTCGCCCAATTTGGTTTTTGGAATTTGCAATGAATGCAATGTCTTTCCATCATAACGATAGATCAAATGTGTATTATCAATTCCACCAAACCAAAGGTCTGTGGGATTGAGTTGCCATTGACTATCTGCAATGATTGATTTCGCGGGTTCAAGGCGATCTATTTTTTGTCCATCAAATGTACAGATGCCTTTTGTGGTGGTGAAGAAGATACGGCCTGATTGATCTTCTTGTATCTGGCGAATGGTGTTGCTACTGAGTCCGTGGGCGGTGGTGATATGTGTGATGATTTTTCCATTGACATGATAGACGCCATCGTTTTGGGTTCCAAACCAATAATTGTTTTTTTTATCTTGAAAAACAATCATCAAATTGTTTCCCAAAGCGTCTACTGTATCGCACACTGGAAGCCTGTTCTGGGCATTCGAAGATGCCGCAGCATTTGAATTGCTTTGTCCTACGCATGCTTGCAGAAATGCGGTTGTTAAAAGGCACAGGACTAGAGCTGCTAAGGGAAAGCGTTTCATTTTTTTTATTTCAAATTAAAGTGATCGAGTTTCTGGCCTATGTTCACAGCTTTCATCTGTGTCTCGAGTTCGTTGAATTGATCGTGTGCTACGGATTGGATGAATTGTCCGTCTTTCAATAGATGTATTTCATCACAGGTGTCGCTGAGTGTGGAGAAGATGTGCGATGAAATCAATACTGTTTTTTGAAGTGCTTTGAGCTTGAGTATGATTTCGGTGATGAGCATATTGCTTTGAATATCCACACCATTGAATGGCTCATCAAGTATGAAATAGGAATTGCCTTGCAAAAGGATGGCTGTTATCGCCAACTTCTTTTTCATTCCTGTAGAATAGGTGGAAGCATATTGATTGAGCGGAAGTTCGAATATGTTTTTGCTATCCATGTCTGCCACCTCGATTTGGCGGCTGTTGCAGAGCAGTTGGAGATATTCTCGTCCTGTTATTTTTGAAAAAAAGAATGGATCAGTGAGAAGCAATCCGAGGTGATTTTTTAGTGGCGTGAGATCGGATGTGATTTCTCCTTCGTAATTTTCTAAGCCTGCAATGCATCGAAATAGCGTTGTTTTTCCAGCGCCATTTTCTCCAACAATGCCATACACTTTTCCTTTTTCAAAAGTGATATTAATGTCTTTGAGAACATGCTTTGTTCCAAAACTTTTATGTAGATGTTGAATCGTAATCATTTTAGGATAGCGCTCAAGCGTGTTTTTGATTTTTGGAATAGGAAGGGAATGACTGCAAGTAATAACGGAGGAAATGTGATGCAAATGGCGATTAGCACGCCTTGCGATGCATTCATCTCATCTGGGAAGGAGGTGTATTTGGCCAATACAATGGCTGTGAGAAATGCCCATCCTACAAGAATGGATAGAAATAGTACAAGGCCATTTTCTGGAAATAAATAGGTCAGCGCAGCGATGAGTGGTGCTATCAAAATGCTGGAATGTCCTAAGGCTATTTTTATTTTTTCAAAAAGAAATTGCGAAGGCGTTCGATTGGATGACCACACGTAATATTCATCTTCGGGTTTGTTGTAATACCCCATCGAAATGACGAAGGTGATTACCAATGCGAATATGCCGAAATTGAAATTGGAGAATTGAACAGCAAGCGGAATCAAGCCATAGGCGGCGATTAGCAGCGGAAATGTATTTCGAAAACCTACAGCAAATTCAAACGGATGTTTTGAAAATGGAGTAGGTATGGCAATTGAAAATTGAGTTTTAAATTGGAATAATGCGAGTAGCACTGAGAATCCACCAAGAAACGCGGCTCCGAAGAAGAGTGATTTGAAAAGTAGCACAACGAGAAATGGAAGAGCGAGCACTAAGTTTTCTGCGGCTCGAATGAGTTTGGTTTTGGACTCTCCGAAATTTATTTTGAAAAATTCATTTCTTTTTTCATCCGAAAGTTTCCCAATGAATGAAAGAGCGATGGCGACATAGATGGGTTCGGCGTAAGTCGTTTGAGAGAATAGATATACGGTAAGTCCCGCAAAGCCTGCAATCATGAGCGTTATCAGCACCCATGGATTGAATCCCGAATCCTTTAGTTTTCGGAAGTTGAGTTTAAATTGAAGCTTTATGTATTCGATCAACATTGCAAACGGGAAAGTAGTGTAAAAAAGGAAAACCCAACAACTTTCGTTATTGGGTTTTCACGTGGTAGCTGGTAATAAGGTTTAGTGACTTACTACAACTTTCTTGAATTGAACTCTTTGATCTGACTGGATTTTCAGATAGTAAATACCTGATGTTAGATGTTGAAGTTCTATATTCTGTTTAGCATTAAATGTTCTTTCGTTGAAAATGATTTGACCTTGTTCGTTGATCAAATGAAGTGTATTACTTCCAATTAATCCATCGATGGTAAGCATTTCAGTAGCGGGATTTGGGTAGACAGAAATAGAAGTAGCTTCTATATCATTGGTAGAAATACAATCATCCACTGTTATTTCTAACTCAGATGTTGCATCGCATTCACCATTAGAATAATAGTATTGAATACTGTGTGTGCCTACTCCTGCGGCTGCTGGATTGAATGTGTTTCCATTCATACCTGGTCCGCTGAATACGCCGTTGGCTGGCAATACCTCAATGGTGTATTCAGGACTATTCAAACAAAAAGTAGTGATTGGTTCTATGAATGCAATTTCAGGTATTTGTTGAACCAAAATTTCTTGTGAACTTATCGCTTGACATCCGTTGTCATTTGTTCCTGTTACAGTGTACACTGTTGTTAAAGTGGGTTGCACCGTAATGCTCGCTTCTGTATTTCCAATATTCCATTCGAAGTTGTCGGCACCTGATGCGGTAATTGTTGTGCTTTCTCCATTGCATATTGCATCGTCAGACACAGTGAATGCCAATGTTGGTGTAGCCAGAATTTCTAGTTCTACTGAAGCAGTAGCACTGCAGCCCGCGCTATTTGTTGCGGTAACAGAATAGGTGCTGCTGCTAGATGGTGTAACAGTGATTGAAGCGCTATTTTCTCCATTGCTCCAAGCGTAATTAAGGCCTTCTGCAACGCTTAGTGTGATCGGGTTTCCTGAGCATACCGTTGTTGCACTTGCGGTGATTTCTACAACAGGATTTTCTTCCACAGTAATTGTTGTGCTTGCTGTGTTTTGACAACCTGAAGCGCTTGTTCCAGTAACCGTATATGTAGTATTTGTTGTGGGTGAAACAGTGATGTTGGTAGAGCTTGCACCTGTATTCCATGAATACAGAATGGCACCGCTGCCGCTCAGTGTGATGCTATTTCCCAAGCAAATGGAATTGCTTGCACTTTGAATGGCAACATTAGGTAATTGATCAACTGTAATTGTTTTTGTTACTGTGCTTTGACATCCAAAAGCATTTGTTCCAGTGGCAGTGTAGGTAGTGGTAACAGTAGGACTCACTGTGATGCTCGATGTATTTTGCCCGCCGTTCCAAGTGTATGAGTCGGCGCCGATTGCAGTGAGTACAATGCTGGAACCCTCGCAGATTGTTGTTCCCGCGCTTTGAATAGAAACGGTTGGAATAGGATTGACAGTAATACTTGTGTTAGCGACAGTAGAACAACCTGAGGCGTTTGTTCCAGTTACCGTGTATGTGGTATTTGTTGTAGGAGAAACGGAAATTACACTCGTGTTTTGCCCTGTGCTCCATGAATAGGTCAAGCCACTTGTTGCGGTTAGCGTAATTGTTGTGCCTGCGCAGATTGTATTATTTGAACTGGTAATATTCACTGTTGGATTCGAAGAAACAGTGATTGTTTTTGTTGCTGTGTTTGTGCAACCAGCAGCGCTTGTTCCTGTGATAGTGTAGGTGGTTGTAGAAGTTGGCGACACTGTAATGCTTGCACTTGTAGCACCTGTGTTCCATGAGTATGAAGCCGCGCCATTTCCTGTTAGAACAATACTATTTCCATTGCAAATGGTATTGCTTGTACTTTGAATTGAAACAGTAGGAAGGGGATTAACGGTGATTGTTTTTGTAGCAGTTCCAGTGCATCCATCGCTGTTGGTTCCTGTTGCGGTGTATGTAGTCGTTGTTGTTGGACTCACATTAATTGTTGCCGTGTTTTGTCCGCTGCTCCACATGTAGCTTGATGCGCCGGAAGCGGTAAGTGACACACTTGCTCCAGCACAAATAGAATTGCTCGTGCTTGTGACGGCTACTGTCGGCACAGGGTCAACGTTGATTACTTTATTAGCAACGGCAGAACAACCAGATGCGTTTGTTCCTGTAACTGTATAGGTAGTATTCACTGTTGGCGAAACTGTGATTGCATTTGTTGTTTGTCCTGTGCCCCAGAGGTATGATGTGCCTCCTGTTGCAGTGAGTGTAATGAAGGTCCCTGCACAAGGTGTGTTGTTTGATGCCGAAATATTTATTGTTGGCGTTGTTCCAATCGTAATTGTTTTCGAAGCATTGTTAGAACAGCCCGCAGCGTTTGTTCCGGTGACAGTGTATGTAGTCGTGGCAGTTGGTGTGACAGTGATACTTGAACCTGTTTGTCCGGTGCTCCAGAGATATGAAGTGCCGCCAGTTGCAGTGAGCGTAACGCTTGATCCATTGCATACAGAGTTGCTTGTACTTGTGATAGCAATAGTTGGCGCAGCGCTCACTTGAATAAGTTGACTAGTGCTTCCATCGCAGAAATCGACTTCTCCAGTAACGGTATAGTTTGTAGTTGAACTTGGGCTAACTGTGATACTCGGGCTAGTGCTTCCATTGTTCCAAGTGTAATAAAGCGCACCGCTTGCAGTGAGTGTTACTGTTTCTCCGTTGCAGATATTATTATCGCTTACGGTGATTACGGGAACGACTTGATCAATTACATAAATGGTGATGCTGCTTGAAGTAGCGCATCCATTTGATGCCGTTACAGTTCCGATGTATTCCGTGGTCTCGGTTGGTGATATTGTGAGGATAGAAGAAGTTTGCCCTGTGTTCCAAGAGAACGTTCCAGTGCTGTATGTTGCAAAAATGGTTGTTGATGTGAAGTCACAAATGATGGCAGGGGACGCATCAATTTCTAGCGTTGGTCCGACGTACACATTTACATTTTGACTATATGTTGTAAGACCGAGATCACTTTGTGTGGTGAGTGTGATGGTATAACTTCCGCTTTGACTAAATGAAATTGTTGTGTTCGGAGAATTGGGACTAGCGATGGAACCACCTGTGGATGTCCATGTCCACGCGCTTTGTAGCGCTGAATATGTGCTTACAAGATTTAAAGAACTTCCGACACATCCATTGGTTGTTGGTAAGGCGAATGAAGCTTCAGAGCTTGGTGGATTTAGTTTTAATAGAAATGCTTGATAGTCGTCGGAGACAATATTATTGACGGGAATATTTGGATTCATGTCGCATGTGCCATCAGTATATCCGCCGACATAGATGTTTCCATTTCCATCAATTTCGGTAGTATAACTTTCGGAGCCGCCGAGCGAAACCATATCAAAGTCGAAAGCATAATTGAATGCACCGAGAGAGTTAAGTCCTACAACGAAAGTATTTCTATTCAAGTTGGTGGTCATGGTGAATGTGCCAGGACCGGGATTGAAGTCGAATGATTCGTAATAGAAGCCGACGATGACCACGTTGCCACTGGGGTCGACTCCAATGTCATTTGCATCTTCATCGGTATAGTTGCCGTCGGCACTACCGATTTGTCGCGCCCAGATGAATGCCGAGGTTGGTGAGTATTTTGCTATGAAAATATCATCGAGAGTTGATCCCGAAGTTTGCATAACGAACGAGCCCGCGCCTGGATCGAAGTCTACGTAGTTTCTGAAAGAGCCAGTGACAAGGATGTTTCCATTTGGATCCGTATCAATACCGTTAATCTGATCACTATTCGGACCGCCGATTTTCGTAGCCCAGAGATAATTTCCGCTATTGTCTAATTTGCAAATGAATGCATCTTGAGAATTTGAATTTACGGTCTGTTGTGCTACTCCTGTTCCTGGATCAAAGTCTGTATTGCTTGTAAAATATCCAGCGAGAAGCATATCGCCATTGGTATTTATTTCAATATCTAAAATGGAGTTTGCAGAAGTGGCTACAAAGGATTTTACAAAAACAAAATTTCCAGTAGCATCAAGTTTTAGGACAAATGAATTTGAGCTACCAGTAAGGTTTGTAGCTCCAGCGTTAGGATTGAAATCTACAGTTCCCGAAAAGTAACCAACATAGATTGGATTACCAGAAGGATCGATGGCAACTTTACTCGGAGAAATAAATGTAGAACCAGAAAGTTTTTTTGCCCAAACGAAATTACCACTGATATCAAGTTTGGAAACGAACATGTCGTAGTTAGAGGTGGACGTGATATTGGAAGTGCCGCTTCCGGGATCGAAGTCAACGGTATTTGAAAAACGGCCCACACTATAAACGTTTCCACTAGCGTCTACACTTAGTGATATTACTTCTGCTGTACCTGTTCCTTGGAAAGCTTTTGCCCAAACAAGACCTCCGTCCGCACTGTTTTTAATGATATACGCATGAATTCCGCTGCTTGCTGCGGCAAGGGTTGTCGTGCCGGATCCCGCGTTTCCATCGATGGATCCGTAGAAGTGTCCACCTGTGTATACATTACCATCATTGTCATATGCAATGTCGTTGGTACCACTTGAGCTTGTTAGTGAGAAGTCACTGGTTAGTGCACGCAAGGTATTTGCCCATTCGTATTGTGGCATTTGTGCTTCAGCTAGGAAGCAGAGTACCAATAGAAGAAAAGCTGTGGTAAAGAATTTTTTACCAATGATGAAATAATTCATGACATGTCATATTACAGTGCATACAAATATGCGCTGACTTTGAATCAAATTTTTTGATGATGAATATTCGCTGCGACTAAGGAGATAAACGCGGAGACTTATAGGTACTTAAGGATGGTAGATTCCATTTTCTCTGGCTTTGTTGTAGGAGAGAAACGTTTTACTGCGTTGCCGTTTTTATCTACAAGGAATTTGGTGAAGTTCCATTTTATTTTTTTACCAAAAAATCCGGGCTTTTCGGATTTGAGGTATTGGAAAATGGGATCTGTATTTTCTCCGTTCACATCAATTTTGGCGAACATGGGGAAAGTAACTCCATAATTGACTTGGCAGAATTCACCAATTTCTTTTGCATTGCCAGGTTCTTGACCCGCGAATTGATTGCAAGGAAATCCGAGTATGATTAATCCTTTGTCTTGGTATTTTTTATAAAGATTCTCAAGGCCTTCAAATTGAGGTGTAAGACCGCATTTGCTTGCGGTATTAACCACAATGATTGTTTTGCCAGCATAATTACTCATCGGGATTTTTTCACCGTTGAGTTTTGTTGCTTCGAGATTATGAAAGTTCATTGATTTGATTTTTTACAGAACAAATATGGCGCATAATCTTCTGCGGTGCGGGATACTTCATCAAAGCAGTTGTTTTTATTAGCCAAGAAATGTGAATAGAGGTCTTGTTTAATGTATCCAAAAGGTTAAATACTTACGTAAATTTGAGTTGATTACTAGTTGTTTAACCTGCATCAGAATTTTCTATGTATATAAATCTACTGCGATTCAAAGTTCTAGCTATTGTCGTTTTCAGTTTGTTGTTGTCTGTGCGATCATTGGCTCAATGCGCTGAAGGGCAAATTACCCTCAGCATGAATATTTATACAGATTCTTGGCCTTGGGAGACCTATTGGGAATTGGTACCGGGAACGAATTCTTGCGGCGATGGAACAATCGCTTGGGGCAGTAACCAAGTGGGAGTGGGTTGTTCAGGTGTCGGAGATCCAAATGGAGGGAATACCAATTATGCGGGCAATTCCATGGCGCAAGTGACGGATATCTGTCTGAACTACGGCGAATATTACACGCTTTATTTTGTGGATAGTTATGGTGATGGTGGATTATATTTTGAAATGTTCGAGAACAATGCATTCACTGGTTTTTATGGTGGAACTGGTTTTGGAAATGCGTGGACATTTCAAGCAGGTGTTTCTTTTTTGGGAGCGCATGATAGTCCATGCAACGCGATAGAGATCACGCCAGGAGTGGCTTCAGCTGTTGAGTTGAGCAATGTGAATTGTTATACGCAAGTGGCGGAAGTACATGCTCCGCAAGGCAATTGTCAAGCGATGGGCGTGTGGTGTGCGGATGAAATTAATCATACAGTTTGGGCAAAGTTTACTGCGCCAGATACAGGTGCCTATGAAATCTCAACGGTGAATCAGGGTACTATGATCAATACACAATTGGCATTGTGGTATGCTGAAGACTGCAGTGATTTGTCGTCGTTCATTTATATTTCAGGTAATGATGATTTTATTGGTGAAAGTGGAATTTCCGATTGTGCTGCGAATCCTCCGATCTGCGTGGATCAGGCATCTGCTGCATTCACCAATGTGATCAATACTTATCCTGATTGTTGCGTGAATGGTTGGGATGATGCTTGTCAAGCGTTGTATGATTCCATGAATAGTTCATGCATTAATTTCCCTCAAGCTTGCAGTTACATTCTAGAAGGATATGATTCGTATGGAGATGGATGGAATGGTGGATATGTTATCGTTACAATCGATGGCGTGGAAACAACGTATACATTAACCGAAGGCAATTATGCTTTGTGGAGTTTGGATATTCTTGATGGCAGTCAATTGTCAGTTGAATTTGTTGGTGGCGATTGGCCTGAAGAAGTGTATGTTTCATTAAAACATCCTGATGGAATTCCACTAGTATTTGTGCAAGCGGTAACAGTTGATCCTTTGCTTTTTGATAGCGTTGTTGGATGCAATGGCTTCCCTTATGTGAATCCACAATCTTCTCGTTGTTATATTCAATGTCTACCTGCGGGAGCAACTTGTTATATTCAAATTGATGGATATAATAGTGAAATGGGGCAGATCATTCTTTCAATCAAACCTTATGAAGAAGCGCCAGCAACAAATGCTGTTTTACAGAATGTATTGTGTCCTGTTGCAGTAGGCAATAATCCTGAGGGAACGATACTTCCCAACGTGACAGGCTGGGGATTGAATTATGAATCAACATGGACCGGTCCAAATGGATTTAGTTCAGATGCTTATTTTCTTGAAAATTTAGGTCCGGGTGAATATACTTATCATGCGGAAGATGCTTGTGGTAGCACTATAGATGAAGTCTTTATAATTGAAGGTCCTTCGCCTTATGTTTTGAATACAGAATCGAGTGGTTCGTGTACAGAAAATTTTGATGGCAGTGTTTCTTTCACTGCGAGTGGTGGAACAGAACCGTATTCTTTTGTGTGGGTTTATCCTGATATGACAGAACATGCTGAAGAGTCACAAGAGAACTTGGCTCCGGGGATTTATACGCTTTATCTAGCGGATGCAAATGATTGTCCGATTAGTGTTCCTGTGGTAGTGGAAGCGTATGAACAACCAGTCTTTAATCTAGGAGAAGATTTGGAAATGTGCAATGATTTTAATTTAATGCTCACTGGTCCAGATGCGAGTGCTTATGCTTGGTCAACAGGTGGACAACAGCAGTCAATCGTTATTACAAATGATGATTTTGCCATTGGTAATTATGAGATTAGTTTGGAGGTCACCAATGAATTTGGATGTGTTTATTCAGATGCAATGAACCTCGAAGTAATGGAGTGTGTTGAAGTGAAAGAA
>JBJOKO010000023.1:0-15112 GCA_046046035.1 Bacteroidota bacterium
TGAAGGGTTCACCCACCAACACCTATACAAAGCCCCACGACCCCACGACCCCACGAACTCACTATCTTCGTAATATGAGAACCCTCCTCCTCTTATTACTGATATGCACATCATGGGCGGCATCGGCGCAGCGCTATGGCAAATTCATTCTTGAAAAAGGAAAGAAAGAAACCTTTGTGTTGAAGAATGCCGAAACAGGTGCGGTGGTAAGCGATAAGATTCTGGGCGTAGATTCATTAAACTATAAATCCACATTCTTCACTGTTGAGGACGACCGATATATTGCGCTTTTGAAGAAAAAGACCTTGCAATTGTTTCACATTGAAACCGGCCAGATCGTGCTTGAGTGCAATAAAGAAGAATATCGATTTGATTGTTTGGATGAGTTTGTATGGCAGCGTTCGACAATTGATGTGACTTACTTCCACAATCCAAAGTACTTTGTTGTGCGCAATTGTTGCGAGTCATTTTTGATCAATTCCGAACTTCAAAAAGTGATCTATCATTACACCTGGGATTTGGTGTTTCCCTATCGCTCGCATTTCAATGAAAATCTATTGATTTATCACAATCAAAAAGCGAACTCCGTTATTCGACCTGATGGAAGCGTGGTCTTGGACAGCCTTGTATTTGTAGCAGAGCAGCCGAATGGCAATTATATTTTTTCAACTTGGTATAAGTATGGTTTGGCAGATCATAATGGTAAAATAATTTTACCAGAAGAGTATTCTCAAATGCAATTCACTTACTACGATGGCTGCGAAAATCTAATCATTGCAAAAGACGAAAGCTTAAAAGTTGGGGTATTGAATGGTGATGGCAAGACCATTATACCATTCGAATATGACAAGGTTGATTACCAAAATTTATATCTGAGTCATCGCGAAAACAAGTGTTTCAACAACCTGCTTTTTCTATACAAAAACAAATCGCTGCATATACTAGACACCAACAATAGGGTGATAATAGATGGTGTTACCAAGTTCGATTCATACTTCGACAACAACAGATTTATCCTAGTAAGCAAGGGAGAATTGGAGGGGATAGTAGATACTTGGACTCATAAATTAACGATACCCGCTGTTTACATAATAGACAATGCGTATGGCCGTGAAGACATGATTGTCAAGCGCCATGTTATTGGCGCGACATACAATGGATTGTGGGGCTTGCTCAATATGGAAACAGGCGACACCATAGCTCCTTTTATCTATGATCCCATTGCACCTTTGGGCAATTCAGATATCAGGACAGATGCTTCATGGAGCACCACGGCTGCTGCAGAGTCTGATCGATTCTTTGTGGTAAGTAAAAATAATCTATGGGGGATACTTGATTACAACGGGAAGGAAATCGTTCCGTTCGAGTATCAGATGATTGAGCACAACAATTACTTCTTCCGCGAGGCAGGTGTCATTTTGGTAAAGAAAAATGGGCTATACGGTCTCCTCGACTTGCAGACCTTAGCCATTAAAACACCATGTGAGTACATTCAAATAACAGACCGCCTCAGAGCCACCAAGATGGTGAATGGAGAGATGGTGGATACCTTTCTCGAGTTTTCTAAGTGAGGGAGCGAGCGATTTAATGCACCCAAATGGAAACAAGTGGAAGCGAGTGAACACAAATGGAAGCAAATGAACCCAAATGAAAACAAATGCACCCAAATGAAAACAAGTGGAAAAGGGAATTAAGAGTGATTTTAATTGAACTTCTCGACCATTCCTATACTAACATACAACAAAACTAAACTCCAAAGTAACAGCGCGGATAACAAAATGAAGTGCACTTTTACTTTTCCTGCGAACCCATATTTTGCAAGCAGTAGATACAGACTTACAAAATAGATGACGCCATGGAAAACAGCGTAAAATGCTTGCTCTCTGACGCTTTTATTCAAAAATATCGGAACCAACGCGAACCCTAAATTTGAAAGTAAAGCAACAGTTTCAATAAGGTCTAATTGCAGTTTCTTTTTTGTCATGATGCAATAATCTTCAATTAATTAATTGAACAAAAGGCAATAGTAACCATAATGGCAAACAAAATGGGTATCATGAAATAGGCAATTAAATTTAATAACCTACCACATTTTCGAGCATTTCGTCCTAGTGATTTTATGAAACCAACCTTTGTATACAATCTATTATGGATATATGCCAATGAAAGCATAAAAAGGGTATTTGCTAAAATGCCAATAAGTCTATATGGCTCCAAATCGAAAACAGGATGCCAAATAGCTAATGAAGATAATACAATAATCCCCTGAACAAGAACCCAAATAACACTCATCATAACAGCTGCATTCTCTTCAGGAAAAATGTCGATTCTTCTAGAGATTAACAACTGCTTATGCATGACATTAAGATATACCTTACGCAAGGACTTCATCAACAATTATTTTTTCAATAAAAGAATCTAAACACGTTGGATTAATCAAATATAACTTGATTCTGGATAGCTCAGGAATCAGAAATAAAAATGACTCTAATAATTCTCAATCATTAGACCATTCTTACGATTCAGGACTGCTATTAGCTCACTCAGATCATCAGAATCATTATAGATTCCCGACCTTAAAATAAACCACTTTGAATTTAAAGATTTCTCATTGTAATGAAGGATAACATAAGGCTGCTGATATGGTGCTTTGATATTTCTTATCTCAACCGCGAATACAGAAGAATAGCTAATAGACTTGACTACTGTGTTATTGAAGGGAAAGAACACATTCCTAATTTCAATAACATCATCTTTGAACACAAGTTGACGTAGCGTAAAGAAACCCGTGAAATAAACCGCAGCTAACCCAACACAAACCTCCGTTAAAGAAGGAAAATAAGACTTGATAAAAGGAAGTAAAATAAAGGCCGCAGCAACAGCAAACACCCATAATGGGAAGATCCTTGTTTTGAAATAAATCTTCGCTGTATCTATCATGCTATCGACTATCTGACTTCTTAGTTTATCCTAAAGTCAAATATACTCAGAACTTGCCTTGCGAAAAATCATGATTCCTAGAGATTATCGACTTCTTAGCATGGTATTAAAAATACCTTATTATTGTAAATTCGACATAGAAATTTCGTCCGGGAATATACATTTTGAAAAAAGAATGAAAAACCAACTTCGCAGACATACTATCATTTTGCATCTAGGTGCCCTAATATTTCTTTCTAGCATTGGTTTAGAAAGTCTGAGTCAAAATCCAATTTTCGACTATTACAAGTTCGAAAGACAAGCCCGCATTTTTAAAGAACAAAATCAGCTTGATAGCAGCCTTGTGTGCTACTTAAAGGCTTTAGAATGTAATAGTGAATGTCCCATTTCTGTTCTTGAATCAGCTCTCAAAATAAGCACCAAGCTTGGGAATACAGAAGCTAATTCGAAATTGAAAACCGAAATACAAAAGCAGAAATTAAAGTTTAACTCTGATTATTCGAATGAAATTAAGAAGCTTTTCAAAGCTGATCAAAAAGTGAGAGGTGCTAAAAACATGAGAATCGCGGAAAAATATAGAGTCTGTGAATCTCAAGGTAATTGTAGTGAAAACAAAATATCTCAATACAAGGATGCGCTGGATGAGTGGAACTATATTGACTCAACTAACATTGTTCAATTAATTTCTTTGATTAGTAAATACGGATTTCCGAGTGAAAATGTAGTCGGTCAGAATGAATATGACAAAGCGCATATTATTATGCTTCATTTCGACAGAGACACTAACAATGTTATACTCGGCCCTATTTTGGACAGCGCATTAGTTACAGGCAAGATAAAACCAAGAGATTACGCATGGATTGTCGATCGCAGATATATGAGCGTTGGTAAAAACCCACCGTACTTCCATATTCCAACTGTAAACTATGAAATGTTAAGTGCGGAAGAAAAAGCAAATGTCGATTTGCGAAGAATCCAAATCGGATTGGGAAAAGTAGCAGAAACCCAGATTGTAGTTAGAACGAGGAATGGATTTAAAGTGAAATATCTCGATTAAATTCTCATCACCAGATCTCATTAATGCTTGAGATGAAAACTGAGTTTTTAAATATACACTTGAAGTATCTCGTAGACGAAGCATCTCACAGCCTATTTGAAAGAAGTGAAATTAGTGAAATGTACGACATCATTCCTTTAACCTTAAATCTCAATTTCCTCATAGACTGTAGATTCAGATTGAATTTACGACTTTTACCTTATGTGCTTTGATGACTTGTGAGAGATTTTTGCATTGTAAAAAAAATACATCTCCATTTTTTAGCAAACCTCAAAGCGTATGAAAATTTTACTATCCAATTCAATTAATAGCAGATCATTGAGCGTCTGTAAATTAGCAATGATTGTCTTGTTCATTGTTCCTTTCTGCAATATTACACATGCATCAGATGAACCTTTCTATCGCGCGTGGGGATTGGGTTATCAATCTAAGCGAGTTCAAGTGACCAATGCATACACATACTATGGCAATGGAGGCATGGCGTTTTATTCGCCTGCTTATGAGCTGTATCGGAGAAATGCGAAACTTAAAATGCGAAATATAGAGTTTAATATAGAAGAAGTTTCCAAGAATCATTTCGTTCAAGGATCCACTTCATTGGCTCTTGGAGGTAAAAGTATCGATAGCGTAGATTACTATGGTTCATCCGGTGAACCTCTTACTATGAAGTGCACTTTTGGTCCAGCAATAGGAAAATTTGGAATACAAGCAGGCTTCGTTGTTCGGATGGTCAACTACAAACTTGGATATCCAGAAAGTAATGATCTAAACCCTCCTCGCGGATACTTCTATGGAAATCCAGGGGCATGGGGACTATCCTATTTTGATCGTATGAATACATTTCATGCCGGTATTGGAGCATCAGCGGTTTTTCAGTTTACTGAAAACAATGGTATTCGTGTCTCCGCTTTTGCAGGCAGAATGAAAAATGAAAAACGACATATTCATGGCAATCATAGAGAGTATGAAGTAAAACTTTATCACTCAGCAGGTAATTCAAGAAATGCAGGGCTCTATATAGGGTTTAGAACAAACATTTATAATGTTGACGGCAAGAACGAAAATGTAATCGACAATGGAAATAGCGGAAGCCTCCGATTCCCATCTAGTCAATGGAAACAAACGGCAATAACCTTCGGCATCAACCTGCCAATAAATTTCGATTAATTTCCCAAGACTCAAGTGAACAAAAAGTGTGGCAGTGAGACAGTGTGGCAACTAGACAGTGTGGCAACTAGACAGTGTTGTAGTGGAAACAAATGAACCCAAGTGATTCCGAATTCCTGATTCCAGATTTCTAAACGGTTACCGAGCCTGTAGATGGGCTGAATATTACATCAAAAGTCAACCATCAACCATCAAACCTTTTAAATCTACCCTCTCCCCTTTACCCTTTACCCTCAATTCTTCACAACCTTCTTAATCGAATAATACTTGCCATCTAAAACGAACGATACTGTCAATGTCTGACTTGGTATAGTCTTCTCGAGTGGAATAGTGAACTGGTTCTCCCCTTTCTTCTCTGCCTTCCACAGGCCGTTGGAAATGAGCTTTCCATTGGCATCACTCACCAAATAATACACTTCGGCATTCTTACTCAAATTCATTTTCACCCCCAAATCCTCAACTACTGGATTGGGAAAAACAGAAACATCAAATGAATTACCGCCATCAATTTCATTGACATTCACGTCATCATTGCGAATTAGCTTTACCTCATATATCACGTTTGATGCACTAGTCGTGTTGGTTTGATTTACTGAAAAAGGATTCAACGATGGACTCAAAATCCCACCGTAAACGTGTCCGAGAACAACAACATCTTCAGAAATATCACTCAATTTGATAATCTCTGATTGATATTGTGGCAGCACATAATTTGGAATAAACTCTGCACTCGAACCAACCAATTGTGGCATTTCAATAGGCAATGCAAACTCATGCAAACTACCATCCGCGTAGCGACTCACACGACTTATTGTTTTTACAAAAGGCACCGCTTGATCCTCTACAAGACTGCCATTCTGATAATAGTACTGACTCATTCCACCAAAAAATAGTGAGTGCATTTGATTGTTGTCGCTGTCGTAAAGAGCCGCTTTTGCACTGTGATAATTGCACAAGTACTGATTGAATTCTGTCTGCGGCGCATATCCGTCAGCAGTTACATCAATTGTATATAAAAATGGAAGATCAACATTCACTTGAAATACACCTGCCGACATCATGAATCCCTCTGTTCCATCGGGAAAAATTTGTGGCACTAGATTATAATCTCGGCGATGCAGATGCACTTCGTCTGTTACATTTTCTGTATTTACAAAACTCAATTGATCACCTGAATTATCAATGGTGAATTTTCTAATTTGATTTGAATAAGCCTGCGTGTAAGTCGGCATTCCCATTGGATTGTAGTTGCCATCAAAACGGTGTCCACCTATCAAATAGAAAGTATCACTCAAATAGCCCAAATACCCGCCAGTAATGGCGAAATCATTGCTTTCAACTTGCTTGAAAAAAGATGTGATATCAGTGCCATTTACAACAGCATCAATAAGCCCAGAAATATTTACGGTAGTGAGATTCGGATAAGTGATGTGATCATTAGCCGTAGAAGAAAAAGCATAGCCTCCTGCTAAATAGAGGGTATCACCCACTTGCACGTGACACATATTTGAGGACTGCATTTGTTCCTCCAATGACGTTGGAAGTGCACTCAAACTTGCAGACCAGAACTGCTGCTCATTAACATCAATAACATAAATATCTGTGTTATTCTGGCTCGAAGGAAAAGAGTTGAATGGTTGTCGTGCATGCAATCCATCAAGTCGACCGCCAATAATTAACCACTTGCCTTCATGTTGTCCCCAAACATAAGAGTGCATCCCCGGCAGACCATCAATCGTGATAGGATTGATTTCTAAAGAATAATTAAAAGCGTCTTGAGCAAATCCAAGGAATGACATCAAAACAAAAGCAAGCGAGTAAATAAGTTTCATGATGAATATTTTGGAGCAAGGTACCCAAGCCCCCAAGGCCACACAGTGACGAACATCACGCAAGAGGAAACAAATGCACACAAGTGGAAACAAGTGAACACAAGTGGAAACAAATGGAAACAAATGCACCCAAATGGAAACAAATGGAATCAAATGAACACAAATGGAAACAAATGAATACAAATGTTCACAAATCAAATTAAGTTAAAACAAATGAATACAAATGGAATCAAGTGATTATAATTTGGGTTCACTTGGGTGCTCTTGGGTACACTTGGTTTAACTAAAATAATTTGGGTTCACTTGGGTGCTCTTGGGTACACTAGGTTTAACTAAATGTACTTGGTTTAACTAAAATCGTTACACCCGATAGACCGCGGCATTAATGCTCATCCCCGCCCCAACTGAAGCGAACACTATTGTGTCGCCAGCGTTGAGCTCGTTGCCGGGCATTGCACCTTTTTGAATAAGATCATATAAGGTTGGAAGCGTTGCCACAGAAGAATTACCCAACCATGAAATGGTCATCGGCATCACATCTGTTGGGATGACTTCTATTTCATAAAGTTTATATAGTCTTTCGAGAATCGCCTCATCCATTTTGCCGTTGGCTTGGTGAATGAGAATTTTCTTCACGCTTCTGATATCAACGCCACACTTATCTAAACAACCTTTGATAGCAAGCGGAACGTGCTGAAGAGCGTAAGAATAAAGACGGCGACCATGCATTTTCAAAAACAAATCATCATTGCTTGTGCCCTTCGATTTACCCATGAAAAGCATATTGCAATATTCTAGTGCATCCGTTTGTGATGCATGTCCTATTATACCAACTTTCTCTTCTGTTTCTTTCGATTCCAACACCACTGCTCCCGCGCCATCTGCATAGATCATACTGTCTCTATCATGCGGATCGCATAGACGCGACAACGATTCTGTTCCGATGACAAGAATTTTCTTTGCATCACCCGAGCGAATAAAATAATCTGCTTGAATAACACATTGCAACCAGCCTGGACAACCAAATATCACATCATACGCCACAGTAGCTGGATTTTTAATTCCCATCTTTTGTTTGATGCGCGCACCCAATGATGGAATAACATCCACCTTTCTTTCTAAAGCAGTAGCCTCACCAGCATTGTGTGCAACTATGATATAATCCAACTCTTCTGGATCAATGCCTGCGCTTTCAATCGCTTGCATTCCAGCGAATGCGCCCATATCCGAACTATTCAATTCGTCAGACAAATATCTACGCTCAGAAATAGTGGTGATTTCCTTAAATCGTTCTATAATTTCCTCATTGCTCTTATTAATCGCGGAACCATCTTGTTCCATGAAACGATGAGAAAGAAAATGTGAATTCTCTACGATTACTGAAGGTATGTACGAACCAGAACCAGTAATAACACTTCTGTAGGCCATGCTAATGCGTTGTTTATTAAAATTAGGCAACAAACGTACAGGCGTCGATTGCAGAGTTATTGTCAAAGATACAAAAAGTTTGTTCGTGGGGTCGGGAGGTCGTGGGGTCGTGGGGTCGGGAGTTCGTGGGTTAGTTTGGTAGCACGCTTGTATTTTCTTATTACCTATTACTTATTACCTATTACCTACTACCTATTACCTGCTACCTATTACTTCAAACTTCATACTTCAAACTTCATACTTGCCCGAAGGGCTAAAGCTCGGCTTGGACGAAGTAGTGGTCGGAGGCTTGGCGGCCGTGGGATTTGGGGGAAAGAACTCTGTACTTTCTGGTCTTTAGATTTTGACTATGAAAGATGTAGTCGATTCTTGGTTCATTTAATGGGAGTAATTTGAAGCCATTGAATGTCCCGAAATAATCAAGTGTTGAAGGACAACTGTCCACCAATTTTTCTTTGAGCATTTTGATTGCTTCGTTGTCTGGTGTTGCATTGAAGTCGCCCATAACAATGACTTTCATATTTCTATCTAAATAAGGTTGAATCTGCTCTAGAATAAGCTTCGCACTATTCTTCCGCGCTTCTTGTCCAACATGATCCCAATGAGAATTTACAACGCAATAAGTATCTTCGTCTTTAGCTCCTTTGAAAACAACAATAGTTGCAATGCGCTCGCAAGCGGCGTCCCAACCCTTATTTGGATGATCAATACTATCAGACAACCAAATGGTTTTTCCACTTACAACTTTGTACTTTTTTGAATCAAAATAAATTGGCGCAAACTCCCCTTTATTCACTCCATCTTCGCGACCAACACCATATCTGTTATAACCAGTTAATGTGCTGTCGAGATATTGTAATTGCGACAATAAGGCCTCCTGCAATCCCAAGAAATCAGGATGAAAATCCATGATCGCTTTTGAAAGACTATCTCTCCTATTCTCCCAAATATCCGCCCCATCCGCAGGATTCGCATAACGAATATTATATGTCCCCACAGTCTGCCCAAACAGTTCGAGGCTGAGGAGAAGTAGCGTGAGGAGGAGTGTGGGCTTCATGTTCGTGGGGTCGGGAGGTCGTGGGGTTGTGGGGTAGTTTGGTAGTGTGGTAGTGTGGTAGTTTGATAGTTTGTTAGTACGCTTGAATTACCTTAATACCTATTACTTATTACTTATTACTTATCACCTATTACCTCAAACTTCATACTTCAAACTTCAAACTTCATACTTGCGCTTGGCGCTGCGCTCAGGAGTAACGCGTGGCCCGATTCTCGCGGCAAAACCCGTAGAG
Source organism: Bacteroidota bacterium (assembly GCA_046046035.1). GTDB lineage: Bacteria > Bacteroidota > Bacteroidia > Flavobacteriales_D > Sanyastnellaceae > JAIXWP01. The sequence continues at coordinate 9,714 of JBJOKO010000023.1, forward strand.
CGTTATTCCTAATTCTTTGGCGAAGTCTACTGCTAGGCTGCTGGGGGCGCTTACTGCGGCTAGTATGGGTATGCCTGCGGTGAAACATTTTGTTACGATTTCATAACTCACTCTTCCACTTACCAATAAATATTTTGCTTGTTTTAATTGCCCTGTATTCAAAAGGTGTCCTACTACTTTATCGACTGCATTGTGACGACCAATATCTTCTCGCGACACGAGCATTTTTCCATCCTTATCAAACGCTCCCGCCGCATGCGAACCGCCGCTCAATTCAAACCCCACCTGCCCACCACGCAAACAATCAAACATCCCTCTCAATCCCTCTTCGCTACAGTATTCAGCCCCTCTGGGGCTGGCAATGTTAGTTCTTTCTGGGATAGCATTTTGCGCCCCTTCGGGGCTATCAACATTCAATTTCAAATCTCCCCTCTCCCCTCTGGGGCTGGTGTTTTGCGCCCCTTCGGGGCTAAACTTCTGGAGCTCGGTGTGACCGCAGATGCCGCAGCTGGCAACGGATAGGAGATTGCGTTTGTTGATTTGACTTTTATCAAAATCTCCTTCAGCAATGTGAACATTGACTTTGGAGATGTAATCCTCGTCTGATGTATCGGTTATTAAGATGTGCAGTCTTCCCTCACGCTTTTTGTAAACGCCTTCAGAAAATAATAACCCCCGGATGAGGTCTTCCTCATGTCCGGGGGTATGCATTGTAAGCGTAAAAGGTTCAGCGTTTACACTGATCGATAAAGGATGTTCAACAGCGAGATGGTCTGTAACATGTACCACCTTTTCTCCATCTGTCTTTATGCCTTCATACTTTCTTACACTCATTATGATAAGCCTGTAACTACACCATTGTCGTCGATATCCATTCCTTCAGATGCTGGGATGGCAGGAAGTCCTGGCATACGCATCATTTCACCTAAAATTGGAATGATAAATCCAGCGCCTACAGCGTATTCAAATTCTCTAACTGTAACATTGAAATTTCTTGGACGGCCAACTTTACTTTCATCATCGCTAAATGACTTCTGTGTTTTCGCCATACAAATTGGCAGTCCTGCTAATCCAAGACGCTCAATTGTTCTGAGATTTCCCTCAGCTTCTTTGGTGTATTGAACTGCATCAGCTCCATAGATTTCTTTTGCAATTTTTTCAATCTTCTCTTTTACTGGCAATGACCAATCGTAAAGTGGTTTGAAATTATTATTTCCACTTTCTACTTCATCAACTACTGCCTGAGCAAGATCTTTTGTTCCTTCTCCACCATTCGCAAAGCCTCGAGAAACAACGGCTTTGATGCCGAGTTTAGCACAAGCATCAATAACAAAATTCAATTCTTCATCTGTATCTGTTGGGAAGTGATTGAGTGCCACTACTGGATTCAATCCAAATTTGCGGCAATTCTCAATGTGCTTTTCTAGGTTCTCAAAACCTTTAGTTACACGCTCCATTGAAGCAGTATTGTACTCTTCTTTTTTCGCACCACCGTGATGGCGAAGCGCACGAATTGTAGCAACAAGTACCATAGCGTGCGGATGCAAATTACCATAACCGCATTTGATATCCATGAACTTCTCAGCGCCAAGATCCGCACCGAATCCAGCTTCCGTAACAACATAGTCAGAAAGTGACAAGCCCATCTTAGTTGCAATAATGGTATTTGTTCCTTGCGCAATATTTGCGAATGGACCACCATGCAAGATGGCTGGATTGCCTTCTAGTGTTTGAACAAGGTTTGGTTTAATAGCATCTTTCAATAGAAGAGCCATTGCACCTTGCGCTTTCAAATCACGCGCATAAATTGGTTTGCGATCGAAAGTAAAACCAACGAAAATATTTCCGAGTTTTTGCTTTAGATCACTGATGTTTTTCGACATACAAAGTATAGCCATCACCTCACTTGCAGGAGTAATGTTGAATCCATCTTGACGAGGAATTCCATTGCCTGTTCCACCAAGTCCTATCGTAATGTCACGGAGAGAACGGTCGTTCATATCCATAACACGCTTCCAATAGATATTGCGAGGATCAAGTCCAAGCGAATGCTCTTTGCTTTGAAGATTATTGTCAATCAAAGCAGCGAGCAGATTATTTGCTTTTTCAATAGCAGCGAAATCTCCGGTGAAGTGCAAGTTGATATCTTCCATTGGAACAACTTGAGAATATCCACCGCCAGCTGCACCGCCTTTGATACCGAATACAGGTCCTAAAGAAGGCTCGCGTAAAACAACGGTTGCTTTCTTCCCTATTTTATTAAGACCTTCGGTAACACCGATGGATGTAGTGGTTTTACCCTCACCTGCTGGTGTTGGGGTAATAGCACTCACCAATATTAGTTTGGCTTTTTTTACTTTTTCTTCGTCAATAAGATTGAGAGGCAACTTGGCTTTATACTTACCATAGTGCTCCAAATCATCTACTGAGATATTCAGCTTTTCGGCAATAGTGTTGATGTGCCTAATCTGACATTTCTGGGCAATTTCCAGATCAGAAGGAAATGACATATAATAATTGTGTTTGGTTATACGGGGTGAAATGTACTCAAATATTCAAAGTAAAAGTAAATCGCGTGCCTTCGCCAAGCTTGCTTTCTACTTTATATTCAGAATCATGCATATCTAGGATTCCTTTAACAATTGCAAGTCCAAGTCCAGTGCCTGGTTTAGAAGACTTCCCTTTAAAGAATCTGTTGAATAAATGCGGTAAATCTTCTTCACTAATTCCACTTCCAGTATCAGAAATAGAGACAACCACTTTGCCATTGGCTTCGCGAATTCCGACATTGATTTTATCACCATCAGTGCAATACTTAACAGCGTTGCCGATAAGATTTTGGAAGGTTCTATCAATAAGAGCTAGATCTGCTTTGACAGTAGGAATTTGTTCGGATGAATCAACAGCGATTTCAATTCCTTTCTCTTGTGCTTCATGTTTAAAGTGGCTTACAACATCAAACGCAAGTTCCTTAACTGAAAAAGATTCTATGTTCAGTTTTCTTTCTCTACTTTCAATTTTAGAAAGTTCAAAAAGCTCATCTACCAATGTTTTCAGCTTTTGTGTGCTTTGAAGCGTCGTATTCAAATACTTCTCTTTCGTTTCTTCATCGAGGCTATCTTTTTTCATTAACAACGTTTCGATGTACCCATGAATTGAAGCAAGCGGTGTGCGTAGATCGTGCGACACGTTTGCCACAAGCTCACGGCGCATTTGTTCCAACTCCTGCTTTTCTTGATTCAATTTTTCAATACGCTTGAGAATACTTTTCACTGAGAAGAACATGAGTATTCCGATTAGGAATATGAATGCTAATGAGATCATGATATTGAAATAGATCTGTTTTTTAGCTTGGTTAATGAAAGAGTCAAACGTCTCCTCCACTTGCAACACACCTACAGCTTTTCCTTCCTCATTAAACACTGGAGAAAGAGCACCAAGTCGATATCCATCGCTTGATTTGTAAAGACCAATCATACCGCCTTTGCCATACATCGTATCAAGTGCTTGTGCTCCATGACTAAGTTCAATAAGCCAATCGTGATCATCGGTTGAGATGGCTTGTTTGAATTTTCCACTTACAGAATCTTTGATAACAGTCGAAATTTCTGAAGGAATTTTGGTCATCGTCTTAGCCATTGAAATCTGCATCAAAATCATTTTGTATGCAGAGTCTTCTTTCACCTTATTAGCTAAATCAGAATTTGGGAACTGCGAAATAAGTCGACTGTGTTCGTCACCGGAAATGTTGTAGGCTACAGCATTTGCTATGCAATCGAGCTTGAACAATTCCTTTTCTTGATAAATTGCTACTTGCGTGTAATAGCTATTAATAGTGATATACGTGGCAATCGCAGTGATGGCTAGCATCGTGTAAAACAAGATGCGATTATTGGAGTTTTGTTTCATCATTATTCGTCGTTAAATCTATATCCCACTCCCCAAGTGGTAAGTACATATTTAGGGTCATTCGGATCTTTTTCAACTTTCGCACGAAGGCGATTGATATGTGTATTTACGGTATGCTCGTATCCTTCAAAATCGTAACCCCACACAAGATTGAGAAGTTTTTTGCGGTCATAAGTCACTCCTTTATTGGAAGCCAACAAATACAACAGATCAAATTCCTTTGGGGTAAGTTCGAGACGTTCATTGTCAAGTGTGACAATTCTTTTTTCTCTATCAATCATCATTTCTTTAGAACGGATGATTTGATTAATTTCTTCAGAATCTGATTTTTCAGAATCCCATCTTCTGCATACTGCTTTGACACGTGCTAGGAACTCTTTTATACTAAAAGGTTTGGTGATATAATCATCCGCACCGAGCTCCAAACCGATGATCTTATCTTGCTCTTCTGTACGAGCGGTAAGCATGATGATGGGCAAGTGCATTCCATTTTCACGGATTTCCTTACAAATTTCAAGTCCGTTCTTCCCCGGAAGATTGATATCAAGAACTAGAAGATCTGGTTTATTTGCAATAACATATTTGCAGCCTTCTTCCCCATCAATAAAATGAGTAGACTGACATCCTATATCAGTCAAATGCAGGGCTAAAAGCTCTGCAATGTTGGATTCATCCTCTATTATTACAATCTTCTTCAAATCTCTTATTTTTTGAGTTCGTGATACTTTTGTTATAAAGTAATTCCACCTTTGTTATCTGAGGCACAACGTGTCTCAGCCTGAGTAAAGTAGGGATTCTACAGAATCAGGAAAGTTTAGTTGTTAGTTAAAATAAACCCCTGAATCGTCGGGGGTTTTTTTTATGCTATTACACGAACGGTTACAATATTCCGTAAAATCCTCTTTTCTTAGACCCGTAAAGTAGATATAAAATGAACAAAAGATTTTTAAAGACAGGAATTTTTCTCCTTTTCTTAGGATTGAGCACTTCCTCGATTTCTCAAGAAGCATCAGATGCTAAGGTTGGCCTAGACAAACAATGGCAAAACGCAGATTATGCGACAGACGGCAAACCTGGAGTTTCCGCAGCAAAAGCATATTCAGAATTAATCGCTGGCAAAAAACAAGCGCCTGTGGTAGTTGCCGTCATCGATAGCGGAACAGAATCATTTCATCCTGATTTGAAGTCCAATCTTTGGATAAACACAGATGAGATTCCAAGCAATGGTATTGATGATGACAAAAATGGCTATATCGATGATATGCACGGATGGTCATTCATTGGCGGAAAAGATGGTGATGTGGCGCAAGACAATCTCGAAATTACACGTCTTTACAAAGGATTAAAAGATCGTTTTGAAGGCAAAACTGCTGAAAGTATTTCGAAAGAAGAGAAAGCAGATTATGCGAAATACTTGCTACTTAAAGAAGATTTCAAAAACAGACTAGAAAAAGCAAAAGAAGGAAAAGCTCAATTTGATGGTTTCTATC